>JAHDHJ010000124.1 GCA_020631375.1 Saprospiraceae bacterium
AATAAATAGAGAAATGATGATGATATTAAAAAATTTCCTTTTCATATTATTTGTTTTTAGAAGTGCGAATCAATGTTTCCAAATCTAATAATTTTTGTTCTGATTTGGAAATGCTGAACAAGACTTCTATCTCTTAGAAAAACAAGGCGATATAATTTTATTTCTCATGATTGATAATAAGTTTTTTAGTGACTAAATGATCTTTTTCTGAAATAAATTGGAGCAAATAAACACCATTCTCCAGCCAGTTAAAATCTATACGTTGATCGTAGGCAATATTAGATTTTTCAACTATTTCTTTTCCCGACATATCAAATAATCTCAGAGATAATTTTTTATGATTTTTATCGAAACGTATATTTATTAAGCCATTAGAAGGATTTGGGAATATATTCGAGTTTGAGATTTCTCCATTGTTTATGAAGTCAACAGTATTGGTTAATAATTCCATGCACAATTCACTGTTTGGATTAGCACCATAACCACTAAAACATACAAGATAAGAATGTCTCCCCACTCCTGAATCCACATTCCCACTACAGTTTTGTCCTTTTTGTGGAATGGGAGAAATATTAGGGCCGATATCCTTATAAATTCTAACTCCATAATTCCAATCTCCATTCCCTGTTTCCGAGTCTTCGTTGAGTTCTAATTCTATTAGTTCTATAGCTAAGCCACCAAAAATTCCTTCATCAAATCCACTAACCTTGACAATATCTTGGTCAGGGTAGTTAGAATTTGTTAGACATTCTGCTTTGGAATTACCTTGGATTCCCCATTCATCACCTACTTCTGGTGAAAAATCATATAAAAATTCAAAACCATTATCATCGTACCAAAAGATACTGTCTCCCTCTGCTCTAAAAATTAAATCGCCTATATATTTATCAGGCATTCTAACCAATGGTTCTTCAGAACCAACATATTCAATTCTAATAATAGAAAGCTTTTTTGAATCCAATCCATCAACTATCGTGTCTTTCTCTACTGTGTACTTATTATACATCACGGAATTCATTGAAACCATATTATACACCCAAACCGTCCCGATCTCTCCCCACTCCTGAGAAAAACAGGACAAGGGAATAAATAGAGAAATGATGATGATATTAAAAAATTTCCTTTTCATATTATTTGTTGTTTTTTAGGTATGGGGGTTAATATCCTCATTTTTTGATAATCCTATGGGTTTCAGAAAAAGAACGTAAATCATTATAGAAAATATTGACAAAATAAATTCCTCTAGGTGCATCTGACAATTTAATATCAATAGTATTGCCAAAGGAATCCAATTTTTTTTCTGCTATGACCCTTCCAAGCACATCATATATGATAATATGCCCAGAAATAAATTCTTCGGAGAGATTTTCTAAATGAACAACATCAGAAATTGGATTTGGAAATATTTCCCATTGTTGAGAGGTATTATCTTGAAGAGATAAATCTCGGATAGGAGATAAATCCGAACAAGTGGGTCCATTATTGACTTGAGGATTGGATAAATGACCAGTACTAGGGGTGTAATAACAATGAAGCCCTTGTGGTCTCCCTATCCCTGAATCAATTCCTCCACAATTTAAACCGGGAACAGGAAAAGGACTCCGTTCAGATCCTATATTCTTGTATATCCTAGAACCTATTGTCCAATCTTCCCCCTCAGAAATAATAATGGTTTCAATTTCTGTTCCATTAATATTTGTTATAACTACATCTTCTACTTGAATCAAACTCTGCTCTGCTAAAGTATTAGAGCATACAAATGCAGTATTTTCTTTAATTATCCATTGTTCTCCAATTTCAGCGGAGAAAGAATAAAGGAATTCAAAAGCATCTATATTGTACCAGAAAATGCTATCATTCGATTCTCTTATGAAAATCGGACTTCCCGATAATTCAGCTAAAAGATGTAAGGGTTCTCCAGGTAATCCTGTGTATTCAATATGGGTCGTAGCCAATTTCTTAGATGGAAGTTCATTAATTACTGTATCTTTCTCAATTTCCAACTTCAAAAACTTTGGAGGGCCCATGGTAATAATCGAATACACCCAAACCGTCCCAATCTCCCCCCATTCCTGAGCGAAACTATTGATTGTTAGCAAACTCGATATGGTTAATATTAATATTTTCTTCATCATTTTTTATTTTTTAGTTCGGATAATGATGTTTCTAATTTACGGATTTTTTCGTTCTGTTGAGCTAAGGTCTTTTGTTGTTCTTTCATACCCTCTATAATTACCGGAATAAGGGAAACATAATCCACTGCCAGATGTCCATCACCATCTTCAGTTACCAAATCGGGAAAAAGCTCCCTAACCTCTTGAGCCATAAAGCCGGTGCGTTTGGTCTTATCTATTTTTTTAGGTAAGGCTTCTTCCGCCTCTATCATTTTACGCTTGTTTTCTGTAAGCTCGTCTCTATTTATCCCATCATAATTATTTGGTAATTCGGCAAGTTTATAATTATAGGTATAGGATTTCATCATCAGTAACTTTGAGAGACTTTCCTTTCCTGACAATTCGGATATATTCGTTTTAAGTTTTTCATCAGAATATAAACGTAAGGCTCCATATGTGGCTATATCTCCATTTACATCCAGTTTATGCCAAGGGATTTTCCCAATTCCTACATTGTTACTGCTATCCTTGATGTAAATCTTGTAATTACCATAAGCTCCACCGGGCCAAGCCTGGTAAATATTGAAACCTCCGTTCCAATGTTCCATACCCCATACTCCGTTATCAATAATAGTAGGGTAAATGCCTTGTCCGAATGTCAGGGCTTTCTGGTTATCATATCCGATTTGGATGAGGTCATCGGTTCTGATTTTAAATGAACCTACTTGGCAAAAAATTAAATTAGCAGAAAGTAGCATGATGAAAATGAATAATAATTTTTTCATGTTGAAGTATTTATCATTAAATAAAACCCTACTTGACTAATTAAGCTGTTGTTTTTAAGAAGCTGGCGAGGTCAGTTCGGGGGATTTGCTCGCTAGTAAAAGAAAGGAGTTGTTGAATTTTAAGATTATAGTCCTTCTATTTACTTATCTAATAGCAAATAAATAAATAAATAAATAAATAAATAACCAAATATTTTGTGATATATGTGTCACAAATGTATAGCACTTGACAATACCGGATATATCTTGATAGCTATTCTAAAAAATGAAAGGAGCAAGGTTTTCCCCTACTCCTTTTTATTCAAGATTAATTTGCATCTATAAATCTAAATGTCTATAAATCTAAAACATCTACCTACCTCCCATGACATTTTTTGAATTTCTTACCACTTCCACAAGGACAGGCATCATTACGACCTACTTTTTTGCCTTCCCGTTTTACCGTTTCTATGGCAGGTCTCTCGCTTACGCCTTCGGCGGCGGATCTTGCCCGTCTTTGGGTGGCAGTACCACCACCATCCGGATCCGACTTATTGGTTCTAACCTTACTCAAATCCGTTTTTTGTTCCTTAGCTTGTTCGAGGGTTCTTTCATCCGACTGGAATTGTAAGCCACCTTTCATCAGGTAGGAAACCACATCTCGATTGATGCCACTTACGAATCTTTCAAAATATTCATAAGCCTCGATTTTATATTCTACCAAGGGATCCTTTTGTTTGAATTGTGCTGCTTGTACGGTAGTCCTCAATTCATCCATGCTTCGCAAATGATCTTTCCAAGCATCATCCAAGAGTGCCAATGTCACCGTCTTTTCTATATCCCTCATGATAGAATCTCCGGAACTATTCACTGCATTTTCAAGATGGGCTGCCAAATGTAATGGATTCGCACGTCCATCATGGAATGGAATGGCAATACGCTTATACCTATGTCCCTCATTTTCATAGACCCGCTTACATATAGGGAGAAGTGTATTTTTTATTCTTTGTATTTTCTGATTGTATTGGTCAAGGACATGATCCTGATATTGTCCTATCAATGCATCCTCACTACCGGAAATGAAATCATCTTCGGAAAAATTGGGGCTTACCCCAACTACACGTATCGACTCTTCAAGGAAACTCTGGTAAGTACCTGCATTTTTATGACCAATGACCAATTCTTCCGTTAATTGAACAAACATATTATTCAAATCCACAGTCAAACGCTCGCCATATAATGCATTCCTACGACGTTTATAAATCGCTTCCCTTTGGATATTCATTACATCATCATACTCCAATAAACGCTTTCTTATCCCAAAATTATTTTCCTCAATTTTCTTTTGTGCCCTTTCTATGGAATTGGAAACCATTTTATGTTGGATGACCTCTCCCTCTTCATAACCCATTCTATCCATGAGCTTGGCTATCTTTTCAGAACCGAAAAGTCGCATCAATTTATCATCCAAGGAAACATAGAATTGGGAAGAACCCGGATCTCCCTGACGGCCGGCACGCCCCCTCAACTGTCTATCCACACGTCTGGAATCATGCCGTTCCGTTCCTATAATCGCCAAACCACCGGCAGCTTTTACTTCTTCACTGATTTTGATATCCGTTCCACGGCCAGCCATATTCGTGGCGATGGTCACATTACCCGCATAACCCGCTTCGGCTACGATTTCCGCTTCTCGCTGGTGCTTCTTCGCATTCAGTACATTGTGTTTGATATTTCTCATTTGGAGCATTCTGCTCAATTTTTCAGAAATATCCACATTCGTCGTACCTACAAGAATCGGTCTTCCCTGACCACTCAGTTTCACTATTTCGTCTATAACGGCATTATATTTTTCCCTATCGGTCCTATAAACCAAATCTTCCCTATCATCCCTTTGTATTGGGCGATTCGTAGGAATAGCCACTACATCCAATTTATAAATATCCCAGAATTCCCCTGCTTCCGTTTCGGCAGTACCCGTCATACCCGCTAATTTGTGGTACATCCTAAAGTAATTCTGCAAGGTTACAGAAGCATATGTTTGGGTCAAATCCCCGATTTTCACACTTTCCTTTGCTTCCAATGCTTGGTGCAAACCATCCGAATACCGACGACCTTCCATGATACGTCCTGTCTGTTCATCCACGATTTTCACGGAACCGTCCATCACTACATAATCCACATCTTTTTCAAAGAGTGCATATGCTTTCAGCAATTGATTTACGGAGTGAAGCCTTTCGGCTTTCAAGGAATAAGTCCTGATGGCTTCTGATTTGGCAATAGCCTTATCTTCATCCGCCATGATTTCATCCGCATCGATTTCCATTACCATTTCGGTAATATCATTCAATATGAAGAAATCCGGGTCTTCACCGCCTTTGGCAAGGAATTCAGCTCCTTTCTCCGTAAGGTCAACAACATTATTTTTTTCATCAATGGTAAAAAACATAGGTTCATCCACGAGGTGCATATTTTTGCTTTGCTCCTGCATGTAGAAATTTTCTGCTTTTTGCATTTCCACCTTTACTCCATCTTCGCTCAAAAACTTGATTAAAGGTCTGTATTTCGGCAATGCCCTGTGCGCACGAAGCAATGCCAAGCCCGCTTCGCCCTCTTGGCTTCCGGTATTTCCAGCCTTATAGGCAGCTTTGGCTTCCGCCAAATATTGCGTAGCTAATTTGCGTTGTGCATCCAGTAACCTATCCACCCTTGGTTTCAACTGGTTGTATTCCTGTTGGTCACCCTTGGGAATCGGTCCGGAAATAATCAAAGGAGTACGGGCATCATCTATCAAAATGGAATCAATCTCATCCACCATTGCATAATGGTGTTTTCTTTGTACCATTTCTTCCGGAGACCTCACCATATTATCCCTTAGATAATCGAAACCGAATTCATTATTCGTACCGTAGGTAATATCACAATTGTATGCTTTTTTTCTTCCGTCGGAATGCGGACGATATTTGTCGATACAATCTATGGTCAGGTAAAGGAATTCGAAAATAGGTCCAATCCATTCACTATCCCGACGCGCCAAATAATCGTTCACCGTAATAACATGTACACCCTCTCCTGCAAGACCGTTCAAATATGCGGGAAGTGTTGCCACCAATGTCTTACCCTCCCCTGTTTGCATTTCTGCAATTTTTCCATCATGGAGAACCATACCACCTATCAACTGAACATCATAATGTACCATGTTCCAAGTGATTTCGGCTCCTGCCGCCGACCAAGAATTTTTCCAAATGGTAGTATCGCCTTCTATATTGACATAGTCCTTACTTGTGTTCCCTGCTAATTCCCTATCATGATCCGTAGTCCTAACTTTTAGGGTTTCATTTTCAGAAAAACGTCTGGCAGTTTCTTTCACTACTGCGAATGCAGATGGTCTGATTTCCCTAAGAATGTCTTCTAAGTGGGAATCCCTTTCTTTGATGAGTTCATCAATCTTATCATAGAATTCTTCCTTTATGTGCATATCCTTTTCCAAGGCTGCTTGTGAACGGACATTTTCTATATCATCATTGATTCCTTTTAGGTGTTCTTCGATTCTCGCACGAAATTCAAGGGTTTTATTTCGTAGCTCATCATTCGACAATTTTTGAAGTCTTTCAAATTCTTCATTGATTATATCTATGAATGGAGCATATTCCTTGACATCCCTATCGTATTTTGTACCGAATATCTTACCTATAACGTTTGTGAAGCCCTTTAGCATATTTCTATTATTTTCAATAGGATTGTGTTTTGCATTAGGATAATCCTTATTGATATTTTCAATTTAATTCTTATTTTTTGTCAATATTCACATGCTAAATAACTGCATGGATATTTTCAAAGCCCAAAAATAGCCTATTCATAGGAGAATAACACATGTATTTTAAAGCTTAATAAAAAAATAAGATATGTTTCACTATTCAGATACATAAATCAGAGAAAATGTCCCGTCAACATGAATGAACATAGCACTTTTTATTTTTTGTCATATATCATACCAATAGATAAAAGCCTTTCTAAATCTGCCAAATTGACATCAGCAAATAGGATTGCAAGACAAAATGCCCTGCTCCCTTTTTGGAATTTGCCATTTTGCCTAATCATGTTTTAAATCATAGTATGTTAGTGATTTATTTATTAATCGGACTTATAACATATCCTAAATTATTATTTTTGGAGTAGCAGGATTGGAAACAATGCATAAAAGATATTTAGGGAAAGTATTTGGAGAAATTGAAAAAAGGAATTCTGATAAGGATAAGCAAATAAAAGTGCTTCCCGTCTGGGATAAGGTTCCTGTTTCCGAACTTATGAAATAAAGATGAAAACCAGGCTCATTGCCTAAGTGCTTCAACAGGATCCATAAATGCGGCGATGATGGCAGGAATGATTCCTGAAACCACCCCCGTTGCTGTTGAAGCGATAAGCCCTATCATAAGGTTCTTAAAAGAAAGAAATATTTCAAACTCAAGAAAATGTGTAAATGCCAATCCGCATAACCAAACCAGCCCAATTCCAAAAGCTCCTCCAATCAGACAAAGAATAATGGCTTCTGTCAAAAATTCAATTAGAATGACTTGCCATTTTGCACCCAAAGCTTTTTTAATTCCTATGATATTGGTTCTTTCTTTTACGGAAACGAACATGATATTCGCCACACTGAACATTCCTACTATCAATGCAAATAATCCGATAACCAATCCTGCTATGCCAACTATGCCAAAAACGCTATCCAAAGCTTTGGCGATAATGGAAATATTATTCAAAGCAAAATTGCTTTCCGATTTGGGCTTGATTCTTCTTGAAGCGCGAAGCACTCCTGTAATATCATCCTTGAGTTCATCCAAGGAAACATTTTCCTTGGCTTTGACATTTACAGAACCTCCCCTCCTCGTATTCCTTTTCACATCAGTGAACTTGCTCGCCAAAGTATAGGATAAAATCACACAATCATCAAAATTCAAGGGATTAATCAAATCTTTTCCAGACTCTGCTATTACGCCTATCACAAAACACTTCCTCCCAAAAACCTTTACCCGTTTCCCTATCGGATCTACTTCCCCAAATAGTTCTTCAGCCACTTTGTGCCCAATAATGATTTGGTTGCGCCCCATATTGTATTCCGTAGCAGAATAAAATCTTCCTTTTTGAAATTCAAGATTAAAAATATCTGCATAATCTTCTGTCACTGCAATGGCAAAAGCCCGTTCTACGCTACTGGATTTATATTCGACAGTTTTCCCCCCAATGAAAGAAGTATATGTTACATACTTTGCTGTATTGAGATTTTTTTTCAGTGCCTTGTAATCATTGTAACTCGGTTTGGGCCTCCTCATCCATTTCCAATAACTCGCATCCGGATCTTCTTCCCAAGAAAATTGGCTTACATAAATAACATCATCACCTAATTTCTCGAAACTATTCCTAATACTCGCTTCCATCGAATCGACCGCAGTATTTACCATGACGACACACCATATACCAATAGTGATCCCCAATAAGGAAAGAATCGTCCTCAGCTTATTGCCAAACAATTGCTGAAAAGCCTGAGAAACACTTTCGAGTAAGATTTTTAGGATAGAACCCATAAAAATTAGATGATCTTAGATAACTCTTTCGGAAATAACAGTGTGAAAGTATGAAATAGCTTTTATATAAATAAAATTAGTAGATGAATGGAGGTTAATTCTATATGAACGGTAGAAATTAGGCTGTTTTATTTTTCAATAAATCTATTGTTGCATAAAAAGAAAGCTAAATATATTCAATTTGAATTCAGTAAATGCAAAGTCTTGACAATCCCAATATTTTCATAATCTTCTTAGATTATTTTTGAATCCCTCTAAACTGCACAGGTTAATTTAAGTTCAAACCCCCAATAATATCATTCAAAGAGGTTTTCCCTATTCATTTTCATAAGAAATCTTAGATAGAGTATGCTTCCAATCTGGAATTTTATATTTTTGTGGTCATTTTGAATGGTTTTAGATAAAACCAATACTCCCTATAAGTAAACGATTCTAAATCAGCATATGAAGTTATCAAGTTTTAATTTCGAATTACCACCAGAACTCGTGGCCAAATACCCTTCGGACGAAAGGGATGAATCCCGTTTGATGGTCGTAAATCGTGAGACAGGCAAAATAGAGCATAAGGTATTCAAGGAGATCATCCATTATTTTGATGAGGGAGATGCTCTTATTTTTAACAACACCAAAGTTTTTCCTGCCCGCCTTTTTGGAAAGAAAGAAAAGACAGGTGCAAGTATCGAAGTATTCCTGTTAAGGGAATTGAACCACGATGCCCGTTTGTGGGATGTTTTGGTAGATCCTGCTAGAAAAATAAGGGTTGGCAACAAACTCTATTTCACAGATGAAAATGGGACAGAGTCCCTGATTGCCGAAGTGGTTGACAATACTACATCAAGAGGGAGAACCATTCGTTTCCTTTACGATGGGACGGATGACGAATTCAATAAAGAATTATTCCATTTGGGGAAAACGCCCTTACCTAAATATATCAATAGGGAAGTAGAACCTTTGGATAGGGAACGTTTCCAGACCATTTATGCAAAGGAAATCGGTGCTGTCGCTGCTCCAACGGCGGGACTACACTTCAGTCAGAACCTGATGAAAAGATTCGAACTTTTAGGCGTGAGTTTTGCTGAATTAACCTTGCATATCGGTTTGGGTACTTTCCGAAGCATAGAAGTGGAGGATTTGTCCAAGCATAAGATGGATGCGGAATATTTTAGAATAGAACAGCCTGCAGCAGATATCGTCAATGCAGCCAAAAAGGCGAAAAAAAGGATTTGTTCTGTTGGAACTACAAGTATGCGTTCCATAGAATCAGCCGTTTCTGCCGAACTTCTATTGAAACCTGCCGAGGGTTGGACGAATAAATTCATTTATCCTCCCTACGATTTCCAAGTGGCAAATTCTATGATTACGAATTTCCATTTGCCTAAATCAAGCCTTATCATTATGATATGTGCCTTTGGCGGGTATGACCTGATGATGGAAGCATATGAACAAGCGATTAAAGAGAAATATCGTTTTTTCAGTTATGGTGATGCCATGCTGATTATATGATTTAACAAAATTTCATTAAAAATATAAAAGGGTCCTATGATACATTCATAGGACTTTTTTTTGTATCATTAGGTAATGAAATCCCCTCACTATCGTTAAAGTTAAGTACCCAAATGAATCATACGAATTCAAACAAGCTCCTAAGTAGTATTTTAGAGCTTATCTGAATTAAAAAATTGGAATGAAAATGGTATTGTATTTTCTTAGATTCATTTTTTTAAAAAGCTATTAATTGATAATTTATGCAAAAATTATTAGCCATCCTCTTTCTATTATCTTTCAATACATCCTACACCTTAGCTGTGGATGTATCATTGGATTTTTATGGTGAATATGTAAGTTTATCCTATGACGACAAAATGATAGAAGCTTATTCCGGCAGCCTGTTAGAAGAACAAAATATAAAAGTAGCCTATTCCATATTCCAAGAAAGACCAATAGCGATTTTCCTAGAATCCTTAGAATCTTCCAGGATAAAATATGGTCTGAATGATTGGCTTTACACCAAATTATTGCATGACAGTTTAGAAAAAATATGCGGTTCTCGATCTAGCCGGTTCAAAAATATGTTGAAATGGGTCGTTTTGGCAAATTCCGGTTATGATGTCCGAGCTACTTATACCCGTTCCAACTTATACATAAATGTCGCTACCCAAGAAGAAGTTTTTGAATCACCAATGTACGAGGATCGGGGGAAAAAATTTGCAAACCTTTCCGTTCTTTTGGACAAAGGCAGATTTGTATCAATGGTTTATGGAGTAGATCTGATTCCTAATCCGGACGGGAAGAATTTTTCATTCAGATTGGGAGAGCATCCGAATTTCAAATCTGACATACAAGAAATAAATTATGAATTTAACTATAAAGGAGAAAAGGAAAATCTATCAGCCCAAGTGGATAAAACCTTTATAAATATGATGAAAGAATATCCCAAATTTGATGAAATAGATTATGTAACCACTCCTTTTTCTTCTTCCTTAAAATCCTCCCTTATTCCTAAATTAAAAGAAAAACTTTTGGAATTGCCAGATAAGGAGCAAATCGAATTTTTAGTGGCATTTACAAGATCTGCTTTGGAATATGCCTCGGATAGGAAAAGTTTCGGAACGAAAAACAGACCACTCACCGCTGAGGAAGCACTTTATTATCCTACTGTGGATTGTGAAGATAAGGTAGCTGTTATTTATAATTTAGTCAAGGAATTAACGAGCCTTAAAGCAGTGGTTATCGCCATGCCGAACCATTTGACCTTTGGTGTGGACTTAGGAAAACCAATAGGAACCACTTATCGGTATAGAGGAAAAAGATTCACTATTTGTGATCCAACGGGACCAGAAAATTCATGTGAAATCGGAGTCTTTCCAGACAACAAACAACTCAGAATGGCAGAGGTTCTGGGAGAGCTGAGGTAACACTAGTTTAAAATTCTGATTATCAACGGCTTGTGAAACTCAAAAAAAACTTGGAATATAAAGATCCAATCCTTACATTTGCGGCGAAATTATAGGCAATATTTTTGTAGTGAAAACATGAAACCTTTTAGCAAATGTTGCCGTTACTAAAATGGAAACCAAGTGGTTTCAAAACATATTGTTTTTTAACAATGTGATTTAAAAATTATAATAAACATTTTTTTATGTATTGGACAATTGAACTAGCATCGCATTTAGAAGACGCTCCCTGGCCCGCCACTAGAGATGAGCTGATTGATTATGCCATGCGTTCAGGTGCTCCCTTGGAAGTGATTGAAAACCTTCAACAACTTGAAGAAGAAGAAGAGCGTTATGATACAATAGAGGACATCTGGCCGGATTTCCCTAGATATGATGATTTCTTTTTCAATGAAGACGAGTATTAATTTCGTGATTCACACACTAGGTAGATGATCCGAATAAGGTCTTGCGATAATTAATTGCAAGACCTTATTTATTTTTATCCATAATCGCGGGAATATATAATTGCATATACTTGGCAATATATTTTCCCAAAACATCAAATTCAAGATTAATTGGATCCCCTACTTTTAATTGTCGAAATGTGGTATGTTCATATGTGTATGGAATAATGGCAACTGAAAATTGATCCTCAATCGGGTTCACTACCGTCAAGCTCACTCCATTTATACAAACAGATCCTTTGTCCACTAAAAAATGAATGGGACTTGGGTTATACTTGAAAGTAAAATACCAACTTCCGTCCACTTCTTCTACCCCTAGACATTCTCCTGTTCCATCCACATGTCCCTGTACAATATGCCCGTCCAATCTCCCTCCGGAAACCATTGCCCTTTCCAAGTTCACTTTATCTCCAAGCTTAAGATTGCCAAGATTGGTTTTTATCATGGTTTCTTCAATGGCAGTAACTTTATACCAATCTTTCCCTAATTCGGTAACGGTAAGGCAGACCCCATTATGCGAAACGCTCTGATCGACTTTTAATTCCTCAGATATATCGGAAGAAACAGTATAGTGGACATTCGTCCCCTCCTTTTCAATATTCTCAATTAATCCTAATTTCTCTATAATTCCTGTAAACATATTCAGTTAGCAGTTAGCAGTTAGCAGTTAGCAGTTAGCAGTTAGCAGTTAGCAGT
>JAHDHJ010000125.1 GCA_020631375.1 Saprospiraceae bacterium
ACCCGACCGATTCACAATCAAATCATTGAGAAAATAAATAATGAAACGGTTTCCAATAATTTATTGGATGAAATCATTTCTAAAAAAAGTAAATTAAATATCCTAAAAACGGATTCAAAAAAACAAGAAGAAAAACTATCCCTTGCCCTTTCGTCTTTAAAAGAAAAGAAAGACAAGCAGAATGGATTCCTCCAAAATTTACAAAAGGTTACGGAATTAGATACGGAAATTTCTACTAGGGAAAAAGCCTTGAATCCCAAAATTTCGGAATGGAAAGCTTTGGCTAAAAAAAATGAAACGGAATTATTAAAAAAAGAAAATACAACAAAGGAATTAGAGGGAGCGAAAGAACATTTCAACGAATTAAAATCTTGGTTGAAAAAAAATGAAATTGATGAATTTCTTGTCAGTGATTTACCAAAAATCGAAATTCCATTAGGACTGATTTCCAAATTAAATAAAAGTATAAATAAAGAAAAAAAGGAATTAAAACAATTAGATTCCGAACAGGAAAAGAAAAAGAAAAGCAATTCCGTTTCCCAAGAAAAACTCAAGAAAGGAAACCAACATATACAACAATTGATTTCCGAATACGAAGTACTGGACCCGGATGATAAAACTTATTCTGCCAATCAACTTTCAAGAAAATTACAAGAAGATATTGAGCAACTGAACCAAAGTTTAAACCATCTCCAACAATTATCCGATTTGAATCGGGAATACAAATTTTCCATCAAGGAAAGGGATGAATATGACGTGGAATGGGACAATCTGGAAAGTGAGGAATTCATTAGAATCGGGAATTTATTGAGTCGGGAAGACGAACTGGAATCCATCAGGGAAAAATATGAATACAAGCTTGGCATTTACGAATTACAAAAGACTTTAAAGGACTTTGAGCTTGAAAGGAATAAATTAAAAAAGGGTGACCCTTGTCCGCTT
The DNA here is from genome assembly GCA_020631375.1 of Saprospiraceae bacterium. GTDB lineage: Bacteria > Bacteroidota > Bacteroidia > Chitinophagales > Saprospiraceae > JAHDCE01. The sequence goes on from JAHDHJ010000125.1 coordinate 943, forward strand.
TGCCTTTCTACTGAACATGCTTTCAGGCATCATAATTACAAGCCGAAACCCGACTTGGCAAAAGAGGAATTGGACATTGTAGAAAAACAGTTGAAGCAATACGGAAAGTTATTTGAAACGGAAAAAAACGCACTGGAAAGAATCAAGGAAAGAAAAGAATTCCTAGCAGGAAATGGTAAGGAAATCCTTGGTCAAATCAAGCGTACGACGGATAAAATGTTGGATTATGAAAATAAGATAGCTACGATTATCGAGTCATTAAAAGGTAAGGGCGTCACACTCATGGACACAGGCATTATCCAAGAAAGAATCCGGGATTTATCCAAGCAAATTGCTTTCAATAAGAATGTGCTACGCCAAGTAACTTCCCTTTCGGACAAAATAAATATTGCCAAAGAAAAAATACAGGAATTAGAAAAAAAGATAAAGGAGATAGAATTTTCGGACAGCCGTTATCTTGAAGAAAATAAAAGAATAAACAAAGAAATAAAAGAACTGGAAAAACAAATCCAAAAAGAAATAAAAGGAATTAATATTTTCACGAAAAAATATAAAATCGACCTTACAGTTTTTGACCATGAATTATATTCCACCCTTGAAAAAAGGAATACCAATTACCAAAGCAAGAAAAAATCATTTGAAGAATATAATGAGCAAGTTATCGTATTGGAAAATGAATATAAAAACATCAATGAGGATGTAAAGGATTTAGGATTGAGATTGGAGACTTTAAAAAAATCCATCATAGAAGAAAGGGAAATCTTCAACGAACTCAAAGAAAAAAGAAATACCATTCTTTCCAGTGACAAAACACCGGAAGACGAAAGGAATAAATATAATGCTGAATTATTAGCATTGGAAAAAAATACGGAAACGGAAAGGAATTTGTTTGATACTTATTCAAATAAAATAATTGATTTGAATAGTACCATAACGGAAAAAGAAAAACAAAGGAATGGACTTGTCCAACAATTCGCCATTTTAGAAAAAACATTATTATCATTTTTAGACAATAGCGAAATTGATTCATTGGAAATATTGGAAAAAAGTATTTTATCCAATGAAGAACTCGGCCAAATAGAAAAAAAGAAAAACGAGTTGGACATCCGCTATACCCAACTCAAACAATCCGAAAAATCCATTGCTACGGAAATAGAAAAAATAAACGAAGAAATCAATGAGGACATTATTTTGGAAGAATTATTGGATGAAGTACAAAGTCTAAAAACAGAAACTGATGAAATAAAAGAAACTTTGGGTAGGTATAAAGAGCGATTGGAAAAAAATGAAGAAAGAAGAAAAAACAGCAAGGAGCTGACCAAAGAAACTGCCCGACAAGAAAAAGAATGTCTCCGTTGGTCCAAACTCAATGAACTTATCGGTCAGGCTGACGGGAAAAAATTCAGGGTTTTCGCACAAGGACTTACGCTGAAACGCCTCACCCTTTTAGCCAACCAACACCTCCAAACTTTAAACGAACGATATATCATTGACAAACCCCTTAACAAGGATTTGGAACTGGAAATCATAGACACTTACCAAGCGAACCATTCCCGTTCCGTGAATACTCTTTCGGGAGGTGAAAGTTTTTTGGTCAGCCTTGCCTTGGCGCTCGGTTTATCTGATTTGGCGGGAAGAGACACCAAAATCGGCTCACTATTCATAGATGAGGGCTTCGGCACATTGGATCCTGAGACCTTGGAGACTGCATTGCAAACCCTAGAACGCTTACAACACACAGGAAAAACCATAGGCGTCATCTCCCATGTAGAGCCATTAAAAGAAAGAATCTCCGCCCAAATCCAAGTCCAACAAAAAGGGAATGGATTGAGTACATTGAAAATAATCGGATAATTTTTATTTTTTTTGCCCCAAGGGTTTACTATTTAGAAGAATGTCATTACATTTGCAGCCGCAAGAGCGCAAAACACTTCAATTCGGAGGAGTGGCAGAGCGGTTGAATGCACTGGTCTTGAAAACCAGCATACCTTTACGGGTATCGGGGGTTCGAATCCCTCCTCCTCCGCCAACAACACCTTATTCAAATTAAAACCACCTTATTAAATAAATAAGGTGGTTTTGTTTTTTCATTTATAATCGCCTAGCGAGTGTTATTTCAAAATAGGTGCTGTTTAGAATCACCTATGTTTATATTCTGCAAACTCGCCTGATGATTATAAATAGCTTTTGCTATAATCCTCTGGCGAGTGTTATTTCAAAATAGGTGCTGTTTAGAATCACCTATGCTTATATTCTGCAAACTCGCCTGACGATTATAGATAGCTTTTTCGCATCAAACCTTAGCCGCTGCCTTAGCCGCTTTCCTTTTCTGCTTCAATTCCATGAAATATTCCTTCAACAATCCTCTTGAAATCAATAATTTCATGATTTCATTCGTTCCTGCATAAATTCGGGAAACACGGGAATCCGCAAGGTTTCTCGTAATTCCGTATTCCCACATATAGCCATAGCCACCATGCAATTGGACACATTCGTCAGCTACTTTCCAGTGCATATCCGAGGCAGAGAATTTCGCCATCGAGCCTAATTCGGGTGATAACTCATGCCGTACCAACAATGCCGTACAACGGTCTACAAATGTCTGGTGGATTTGTAATTGTGTGGCAAGTTCCGCCAATTTGAATTGGGTATTCTGAAAACCCGCAATCGGCTGCTTGAACGCTCTTCTTTCCAAGGTATATTTGATCGTATCTTCCAATGCTCCCTCAGCTCCACCTATCGACATCAAGGCGACGACCAATCTTTCCCTCGCCAACTCCGTCATCATATAGATGAATCCTTTCCCCTCTTCTCCCAATAGGTTTTCCTTGGGAACTTTTACATCCTCAAAGAACAATTCGCAAGTATCATTCGCTTTCATTCCCATTTTATGGAATGGCTGCCCCTTCGTGAAACCGGGCATATCACTTTCCATCATAAGGAGACTGATTCCCTCATTAGGTGTACCGACATTCGTTTTCACGGCAACAATCGCCACGTGGCACATATAACCATTCGTAATGAAAGTCTTGGAACCATTCACCAAATAATGGTCGCCCTTATCTTCCGCACGGGTACGCAATGCCTGCAAATCCGAACCACAGCTAGGCTCCGTCATGCCTATGGCGGCAATCATTTCGCCTCTAGCCATTCCGTTCAGGTATTTTTGTTTTTGGGCTTCATTCCCATATTTCAATATATATGGAGCCACGATATCAGAATGCAAAAAGAAGCCCGGCCCCGTACAACCTTGTTTCATCAATTCCTCTATGAACATTGCCCCAAAGGAAAAATCAAAACCGGAACCGCCGTATTCCTCAGGCATATCCATACACAACAGACCCAAATCCCCGGCTTTTTTCCACAATTCATAACTCACATGCCCTTGCTTTTCCCATTCATCATGGTAAGGCTTGATTTCCTGATTGACAAAGTCAATGATCGTTTGGCGGACCATTGTATGGTCTTCCGTTCCGTAAATCTCTCTTTCTAAACTAATATCTGAATACATGATTTTTATTATTTTTTACAAAAATACAATGTTTGGAGGAATTATTGAAATTGCAGGCATTCCGAAATAACATTTGCGAACACTCCAACATGTGACATGATAAAAAATAACAAATTGCTTCATTTTTAAATAGATCCAATGAAAATTACTAAATATTTTCAAGCAATAAAAAAAATCGAACTATTACTTAGAAAAAATAAAAATACCAACACCTTTACATAGCTAAAACCTTATATTTTAAAGGTAAAAATTGATATTACAAAAGAAAACTAAATTTAAAAACTCATTGCTATAATTCTCAAGAAACATTAATTTAATACTCCTTTAACAGTTAAATTAACTTAAAAAAAATAGTTATAAAAAAATAGGCATCAATTTTGCATTTAAGGCTAATATGGATATTTTATTTAAGGTTAGAAATAACTATTAGACCCAACATTTCTCACCTTTCTATTTGTTTCCATAATTATTTACGCACTCCATAGTCATTTACACCCTTTACTGCCTTTGAATATCTTTTAGATTGATATTAGACATTATTACGAATTATTGATTACAACCCAATTATTCTTTTGAAAATATACTTCGTTTAATGTCTATTTCACAAGCCCGTATTTAACTCAAAACTTTGAATGCATGAAAACTAAATTTATTATATCCATCATTGCTTTTTTATTACTGTCCCATAATTCATGGTCACAATGTGCGTCTGTACCATTACTAAATATCGACCACATTATAGCTACGACATCATGTAAAGCCAATGGAACAGCAGACTATACTATCCAACTTGATGTTACCGTTTTAAATCAGGGGAACACATCCGCTTGTTTTGACTATTATGTATCAGGTGTCTTAACAAGAATATGTTGGGGGAAAGGAACAACAGAAACAGACCTCATCTTGAACATCTCTGCGGATTGCGGTTCTACTTTTGAATTAGCTGGTTGGTCTAGCCCCTCAGGTGGAGGATCTCAATGTGGCCCGGGCTCTGGAGCAGCTCTTCCTATAAATTTCACTAATCCTTTACCCGTTGAATTGATTTCTTTCAAAGGAGCATGGGAAAGAGAAAATGTATTACTTAAATGGACAACTGCTTCTGAAGAAAATTTCTCACATTTTGAAATCCAAAAACTTAATCATTCTGAGACTAAATGGGAAACGATATCCAATGTTAGAGGAGCAGAAGAAAATACTTTGATTGAACAAAGTTATGTTTATTTGGATCACAACCCAAATCATAAAAATTATTACCGATTAAAAATGATTGATAATGATGGAACTTATGAATATAGCAAAATCGTCACCATCAATTCAATTCAAGATAACCAGGGCGTTTCGATCAGTCCGAACCCTAGTTTTGGAGTAATTAATTTCAATATCACTTCCAAAAGCAGCAGCATTAAAAATGGTTTGTTAAAGGTTGTGGACATTAATGGAAAAATTATAGAATCCATGATTATAGAATTGGATAATAATGAATCCTTCTCATTTGAAATGGACTTGTCAGAATTACCTGCCGGGGTATATTTCTATTCCTTGGTATCTTCTGAGGGCGTAGATTCTGGTAAGATAAGAATCGTTGATTAAAACAGATTAAGGGTTTTCCTCTTTTATTTATTTAAAGCCACTTCTGTGGCTTTTTTTATATTTAGATACATTCCACTTTTATAACAATACTCAGGAATAAAGTAATCGAATTATTACTTTAAAATCGAAAACATGAATACTAAAACATGCTAAAAAATATAGATTCTACTAGCACAACACAGCAGACTTTATTATGAATCATTGATTATACTTTTGAAAATCTACTGCCAAGCTAAAGATGAGGTTAACTGTTTTTTCTTTTAACCGCAGCTAAGGCTACGCTTTTCAAAAAATGCCTTGTGTATTTCCAAAATCTCTAATTCGACTTATATAAAAACAATTCGTAATAAAATCTAGTATTTACAAAAAAAATTACTTTGAAGAAAATATTCTTCCCTGTCTTTCTTTCCAATTTCCAAAGAATTTACCCTAACTTTTTATAGGCTAGTTTTAAAAACTATTCTAAAAACTTGAATATAAAAGAAATAGGTTCTACTTTTGTATTAACAATTACTGTGGACATTTTTAAATAAGGGCGGAGGACGACTATCACGCACACACGATTTTCTCACCTTTTTATTTGTTTACATTTTATTTTATTGGTTAACGTTTGGTAGGAACCTCATATTCAACCATGTATCCTTTATTAATTATTTTAATATAAGGAATTACATTTTTGAGGTGTATTTTGGTAAATTGATGTTTTTGTATCCAAGGTATTCTTTCTATAATTATAGGAAGCATTCATTATAATTGTTTGATAGTGAGTATTCCTTAAAAATATGGATATATTAATATTTTACTATACGTACAGGACAAAAATTAAAACTCCCGCCTTATCGGTAAGGAATTTACTTTTTGCCCTATATTAAATATTTTTTCATTAATAAATTCAATAATTACTTTTAATTAATGACTGAACTAATTTAAAAGAAATAAGATTATAGGTTAAGGTTTTTTAAAACCCAAACAAAAATCTCTCCAATCCTCTTATTTCGGCAATATTGATTTGATTTTTTTGTAAAAATTAACATTACTAATTTTTACACGAGATACTTATGTTTTAAATAATTTAATTAATCATAACTATCCTAAAAAATAAGACAATAGGCCAAGTTTTTTTTTCAAACAAAAAGACTTCCCTTTTTCTTATAAAAAATTGGTATAAATATTTTGCATAAATCAAAACTCCTGATTTATCCATGGTAAAACTTTATATTAAACCTCTTAATTAATTCAAAAATTTGAAAAACATGAAAACTAAATTATTTACACTTATTATTACTTTATTATTTTCGTACCATAATTTATGGGCACAATGTTCCTCTGTATTCGTATTGGAAATTGATGATATTATAGCTACTACTACATGCCAACCTAATGGTACCGCAGACTACACTGTACAAGTTGATGTCACTGTTACCAACCAAGGTAATACTTCCGCTTGTTTTGATTATTATCATTTAGGCGTCTTGACAAGAATCTGTTGGGGAAAGGGAACAACAGAAACTGACCTCATATTGAACATCACTGCGGATTGTAATTCTTCCTTTGATTTGGCTGGTTGGTCAAGTCCTGGTGGTGGGGGTTCCATCTGTGGTCCGGGATCCGGAGCTGCACTTCCTGCCAAATTTAATAACCCATTACCCGTAGAATTAATTTCATTCAAAGGAGGATGGGAAAGAGAAAATGTATTGCTTAAATGGGCAACGGCTTCCGAAGAAAATTTCTCACATTTTGAAATCCAGAAATTTAATAATTCGGAAACAGAATGGAGAACAATATCCATCGTTAGGGGAGCTGAAGAAAATACTTTAACGGAGCAAAATTATTCTTACTTGGATGATAATGCCATCCATAGAAATTATTACAGACTTAAAATGGTGGATAAGGATGAGACCTATGAATATAGCAAAATCATCACTATTAATTCTATCAAAGATAACCAGGGCGTTTCGATCAGTCCGAACCCTAGTTTTGGAGTAATTAATTTTAATATCACTTCCAAAAGCAGCACCATTAGAAATGGTTTATTAAGTGTTGTGGACATTAATGGAAAAACTATCGAATCTATGCTTATTGAATTGGATAGTAATGAATCTATGGAATTCCGTATGGACTTGAGAGAATTACCTGCCGGGGTATATTTCTATTCCTTGGTATCTTCTGAGGGCATAGATTCTGGTAAGATAAGAATTATTGATTAGGCCTTAAACTTAGTTTACAGTGTACTTAGTCAATCGATAATAAAATTTCATATTTTATTTATTTAGGAGCCGCACCGTAACAACGGTGTGGCATTTTTTCATCAACTCTTTAAGACAATCGTCTCAAAAGCTTCTAATTCCATTTTGCCTTTGTGCAAATTAATCATAACCGCTTCTTTCCAAAGGTTGGCATATGCCTTGTAATTCATATTATCATTCTTAAATGATATTTCATAATATCCTTTTAATTCCCTTACATTTTCCACTTCGCTGGACATCCATTTTTTAGCGGATAATAATTCACTTAATTGTTCATCAGAATAATTTCCGATATCGTCAGAGGTGAAAATTAATTTTCCTAAAATGGAATTTAAAGTCAATATGGTATTTTGTTGGGTTGGACTTAATTTATTATTTTTCTCCCTCAGAATAAATACATCCGGATCATTGATGAATGCCCGATTATTCAATTGCCATCTTCCAAGAACGGAACGCATGGCGACCATAGTGGAAACCCTTTCCCTATTGTTCACGATTTTCAATAAAGCATGTTCCCAAGACAAATGTATATCTGCTCCTATTCTGCAATAATCTACCAAGCCAAATGCAGGTCCCAATGGAACACCACATCCTAAAATGATTTTATCTCCACATACCTGTCGGAGAAATTCCATGGCATCGGACATGATTTGCCCTCTTGTCTTATCTTTTCTTGGGATAACGGAAGCCACATATAAAAAATCCAGTTTTACCATATCAAAGCCCCACTTTATTAATAAGGTATGAAAAACAGTACTGAGATAATTTCTTACTTCGGGATGATAAATATCCAAGGCATAAAAATTTCCGCTCCACATCGGATTGAATCCTCCCGAAATTAATTTCCCTTTTTCATCTTTTAAAATCCAATCCTTATTTTCTTGAAATATTTTTGATTTTTTTTCTACTACAAATGGAGCTAGCCATATTCCGGCTTTTACATTTTGGGCATGAATGGCATCCGCAATGTTTTTCATTCCCTTTGGGAATTTTTCTTTATCTACTCTCAACCAATCCCCTACCCTTTCTTGGTAGCCATCATCTATTTGAAAAATATCCAATCCGATATTTTTTTCAATAAATGAATTCAGGTTTTTCAGAATAATTACTTCATTAATTTTAGTATAATAATTATACCAACTCGTCCAACCAAATGCTGCTTTTACCTTTGGTTTTTTTAAATTGAAAAAAGAAAACCATTGTTCAAAAATAGGATTATCCAAACCCATTAATTCCACAATTTCCAAAGCGGGATAAGAATGAGACAGTTCTAATCCCTCACAATCTTTTTCTATTGTCAATTCTTTTTTATTGGCATCATAATTAAATAGCGTATAACCTGTTCGCTCATTTACTGAAGCCCAAAGATTCAGATGTTTACCATCTTTATTCCTTAAATAAGTATATGTCCAAGAATGGATATTGCCTTTTCCTTTTTTTATTTGTGTAAAATGATAATCGCCATAAAATTTCATAAAGGGGTTTGCCAATGCCATCAAACTAGGTATTTCTTCATTGAAATCATATTCCCTACTTTCCGACCAAGATTGGAAACCATTGGAAAAAATCCTGTGAAAATCATTTCCCTTACTACAATCAATAATTAGGATTACTTTTTCTAAAACAATGGGTTCTTTGGGATGAATATCCAATTTATATTTTTTCCCATTATCTATTTCATCTACAAAAACATCCACATATAATTCATCCGTCCGGGTCATGCCCTTGGGTTTCAAATCAAGATGTTTTCCATTATATTTTATATACGCTTTGTATGAATATTCTTTCACTCGGTTTATTTTAGGTTAGATTGCCAGATATTTAGATTTAGAGATATTTAGTACTCAATCACTTCTCAAAAATATGATAGTGAATTAATTTTTTCCTAAATAATTCCGATAAATTAAATTAATTATTTTGCATCCTCTTTTCTTTTTACTTCACAAGGAAATATTCCATTTAAAAACCCTGAAAAATTAATTAATCCTTCAGGGTTTAAAATTCTGAGTTTATACAGAATTCAATATTTCATCTCAATATCTAAGCATCTTTAAATCTAAAAATCTAATTTTACAAATGTCTTTCCGCATGATATGAAGAACGCACCAAAGGACCACTTTCCACAAAATCAAAACCCATTTCCATTCCTGCTTCCTTGTATTTAAGAAATTGATCCGGATGCACGAACTCTGCTACTTCCAAGTGCATTTTGGTGGGTTGTAAATATTGACCTATGGTCACTACATCACATCCGACTTCCTTGAGATCCCTTAGGATTTCCATTACATCTTCTTCCGTCTCTCCCAGACCGACCATGAATCCGGTTTTGGTTCTTTTACCATAATCCTTTATCCGCTTGATTTCTTCTAGGGAACGTTTGTATTTTCCTTGGGGACGGACTTTCCTGTATAATCTTTCTACGGTTTCCATATTGTGGGAAACCACTTCTTGTCCGGCAGAAATCATTCTTTCCAATGCTTCCCAATTCCCCCTTACATCGGGAATCAATGTTTCTATTGTAGTTTCTGGGGATAATTCCTTAATCCCTCTTACGGTCTGATACCAAATTTCCGCACCTCTATCTTTTAATTCATCCCGGTTTACAGAAGTTATCACAGCATGTTTGACTTGCATCAATTGGATGGCTTCCGCTACCCTTCTCGGTTCGTCCTCATCGTACTCATTCGGGCGACCGGTTTTTACGGCACAAAACGAACAGGAACGGGTACATACATTTCCCAATATCATAAATGTCGCAGTCCCTGCTCCCCAACATTCTCCCATATTCGGACAATTCCCGCTTTGGCAAATGGTATGGAGCTTGTATTCATCCACAAGTTTCCGAACCCTCTTATAATCTTCGCCTATGGGTAATTTCACCCTTAACCAATCCGGTTTCTTCTCCCTTTTCGGTTTATCATTAGCTATTGGTAAATCTATCATTATTCTTTTCTAAATAGATGTTGAGATTTAAAGATGTTTAGGAATGGTGAAATAATAAACTTACATTCTTAGGCTTGTTATTTTCATCCCATCCGTCGTTGAAAATCCTCGACAATGCCCTGCATTGCCTACGGTTTTCGCCTTGGCTGAAATAAAAATCACCGCCCCTAAAAACGCAATTTATTAATTCATCATTCCTTAGATAAAAAATTGATAATCAATCATATCTCTCAATAATTCATTTGCGTAACCGCAATAGACTTTAGAAATTAGACTAATCAATCTTAAATGGATTATTTCATAGAAAATCATCCTAGCCTAGAATCTAAATATTAATATCTGTTGCGTTTTTACGCAACTTAACTTCTTTTTCCGAACTGCAAAGCTAAGTAAACATTTAGGAAATAAGGTTTATTTTTTTCCGAAACCATAATAGGCACTTTTTTATAAAAAGCATCCAACATGAATCCGAATTCCAATGCTTTCACAAATTGGTCATATGCTCCCCAATCCAAGTGTGCGCCGACCTTTGCATGCAATCCGGGCATAACGGAAATTCCATTCCAACCATATTTGAACCCGGAAGAACCCAAGATATGGGGAACACTCAGAAAAACATCATGGTGTTCTTCCGAATATGGAATTCTTTGAATGGTGAAATTTCCGTCTCCGGAATCCACCCAAGCATCCAAATAATAAGGTTTCAATATTCCTGTTGTAACTCCAAGCAAGTAGGACATTCCTATCGCAACTCCCCGATGTTCTTGTTTTTCAGAAAAATATCTTTTCTCTCCGTAGCCTAAGCGTACTTGATAAAAGGAATTCCTTTTTCCGAAATAGTATGAACTTGAAGAAAAGCCTTGTGGCGTGGAAATTCCGGGATCATTGGTTCTTGACTCGGCAGAATGTCTGAGATTCCCTATTTCCAATTGGTAAAAAGTCGTCCGGTAATAGGTTTTAATTTTTGCTTTATTGATTGCCAGTGCAAAAATACCATTGGTATGGAAGCGTAAATCCACTGTCACTTCCTTATTGTATATCACTCCAATCAAGCCATCATCTTCAAAGCCGGTTTCTTGGGCCTGAAGACTTAGCAGTCCGAGACTAAGAATTAGGAATAGGCTGAAAATCTGCTTCATATTGTTGAAAATTTCTTTATCATGCCAATTTAACAATTTTCCATGACAGTTGATACTTTAGGGACTAGGAAAATAATAACCTACCATTCTAACGGGTTCTTTTTCCTTCTGTCTGCGTTAAAAAGCCTCGTGATAGCTACGGCTATCCCTA
>JAHDHJ010000126.1 GCA_020631375.1 Saprospiraceae bacterium
GAATAATGAATAATGAATAATGAATAATGAATAATGAATAATGAATAATGAAAATAGATGTAGTTAGTTATAATTCCGAATGGAAAATTAAATTCGAGGAAGAAAAGAAGAGACTTCAAAAATTTATTCCATTAAACAATTTGATAATTGAGCATATCGGCAGCACATCCATAAAAGGGTTATCTGCCAAACCTATTATTGACATTTTAATAGGTGTGGAAAATGACGAAGATTTAATTATTTTACAAAATAGTTTAGAGGGAAGAGACGATTATGTTTATTATCAGAAATGGGAACCCGTCATGCCTTTTAGAAAATTCTTTGTCAAGGTAGAAAATGTTCCTACAGAATTGAATACAGAAATCCCTAAGGTCATTCTTGTGGGAGAAGAACAAGCGGAGATAGTATTAAAATATAGGGTTTATCATATTCACGCTGTTTGTGTTCAACATGAATTTTGGAAAACACAATTGGTTTTCAGAGATTACCTCAGAGAAAATAAAAATGTATTAAAAGAATACGAGGAATTAAAGTTGGAATTATCAAAAAAAGATTGGAAAAGAAGTGAGGATTATTCGGCAGCAAAATCAGATTTTATACAAAATATTCTAAGTCGTTTAGATTATTGACTTATGACTTAATTTATTTTCTCAAGTACCAATATTCAACATCTATTTTCTGACCATCGCCCCTATCGAATTCTTTTTCAGAAATATATTCCAAATCAAAACCACATTTTTGAGCGACTCTCCTACTCCCTTCATTAATACCGTCTATTCTCAAAAAAACAGTTTCTATTCCCCATTCTTCCAAGGCATATTCTTTCAAGGTATTTATCGCCGCAGTTGTCAATCCCAAGCCTTGAAAATCCTCATCTATCCAATAAGCAAATTCGCATTCCCTTTTCTTCCAATTAAAATTCTTAGCAACAATAAAACCAATTAATTCTTTTGTAGATTCCCATTCTAATAAATAAGCCATTTGATTTCTGGAAAGAGCAAGGTCGATTTTATTTTCTACATAAATTCGGGCTCTTTTTTCATTCGTCAAATAACCCATACTGATTGGAAAATAAAGAGAAAGTCTGCTTTTGTTTTTTTTGACCAATCGATAAAATGGCGCAGTGTCCTTTAATTCAAATGCACGAATATTGAACTTACCTTTCTTTATTTCACAGATGGAACCTAGCATAGAATAGGCTATTGTTTTTTTGATTAAAAAAGCCACTCTTTATGAATGGCTTTTTATATTGTATATTTTATTCTGACTAAGACCTTTGATTCTGGATCAATTGATTAATTGCCTGAGCATATTGTTGGTTCAATCTTTTTTGGTCATTCAAGTATTGCCCTTGGATTTGTTCCAATGCCTGTGGACTTAATCTACTCACATCCAAATTATATTCTTGGACTATTTTCTTCAATCCTTTGCTCGCTCTGCGTTGTGGCCTTTCTTCAATCCTTTGTTTGATTCTATCAAAAATCGCCGAAGGAGCAGTCTTTACATTCGGGTCAGCAGAATTCTTATCTTTTACATGTTCGATTCCATTCTTGATTAAATCCAAAACACTTACAGGATCCTTTCCTTTCGCTACTTGCTTATCCCTATTTCTATTATCCAATTCCTGAACCTTATTCCTCAACAAATCAAAAACAGATGGATCTGCCGTTTCTTCATTCGGATTAGCCTGATTGTTAGTTTGTACTTTATTTATTGTATTCAATAATACATTCAATAATTTCCCGTTAGCCATAATGGTATGTTTTATTAAAATTTAAAAAGCAATTATACTATTTTTAGACGGTTTCATTAAATGTGGTCACAGCTTTAACATATGGCCAATATTTCATCCAAAACTAAGCCAATGCATAACAAAACTCAACCCAACCTGTATTTAAAGTCATCATAATTAAATCTCCTCAATACTTCCACAGAACCATCTATTTTTTTTATGGCAATATCCGGATGGGTAACACCATTGAACATCGTAGTTTTGACCATTGTGTAATGGATCATATCCTTGAAAATTACCTTATCTCCAATTTTTAATTCTTCTTCAAATGAATATTCATTGATATAATCTCCTGCTAGGCATGAAACACCGCCCAAACGATAAGTCGGTTTATTTTCCACAGGATCGGATGCTCCAATAATTTTAGGGCGGTATGGCATTTCCAAAGTATCCGGCTGATGACAGGTAAAAGAAATATCCAAAATAGCAGTTTTCACTCCATGATGATCCACTATATCCAAAACGGAGGAAATTAAATATCCCGTTTCCCAAGCAATGGCAGAACCCGGTTCCAAAACAATGTCGACATCATATTTTTTTCGGAATTTAATTAATAATTGAATTAAATGCTCCGTATCATAACCTTTCTTCGTTATTAAATGTCCGCCCCCGAAATTCACCCATTTAATATCCTTTAATAAATGCCCATAATATTTTTCAAAATTATTCAATACCTTTTCCAAGTCATAGGAATTATTTTCGCACAAAGCATGAAAATGTAAACCCTCTATACCTGCCGGTAATCCATTTTTCAAATTCGCTTTATCTTCCCCTAACCGAGAACCTTTCGCGGCAGGATTATACAAATCCGTTTCAATATTGGAAACTTCCGGATTCACCCTTAATCCCATCGAAATAGAATCCAAGGCATTCATAACCGTTCCTTTGTATTGTTCGAATTGGGAAAGGGAATTAAATGTTATGTGAGAAGAATATTTCATAATTTCCTGAAATTCCCGTGGCAAATATGCAGGGGAATAAGTATGTGCCTTGGAACGCATTTCCTCATAACAAAGTCTCGCTTCATTCAATGAACTCGCCGTTGCTCCATCCAAATATTCAGCGACTCTATCAAACACGCTCCACATGGAAAATGCCTTGAACGCCAAAATAATCTGCACACCAGCTTCATCCCTTACTTTAGAAATTAATTCTAAATTCTTAATTAATAATTCTTCCTCTAATAAATAACAGGGGGAAGAAACATTATCGAATTCTTTTATTTTCATTCAAAAAATGGTTTAATATATAACAACTAGATATTTTTATAAAAGAATCGCCTTGTGCGAGGTGATCAAACACACTCGCACGGCTATGTTTTCCATTTTTGTATAGCTGTATGCATAAGTCCACACAATATTCATTCAATTTCCCAAAATATCCAATAGCGCTGTCATAAATTTTTCATTTGATAATTATTACCTTTACCTCATGGATAATTCAATACCCAAATTTGTTTATGATAAAATGATGTCCACAGACTATTACAGTCAGTGGTTAGGGATAGAAAGTGTGGAGCATAGGGCGGGTTATTGCAAAATAAAAATGCTTGTCCGTAAGGAAATGCTCAATGGTTTCAATATCGTTCATGGCGGAATCACTTTCGGCTTGGCAGATTCATGCTTGGCTTTCGCCGCCAATTCGTATAATGTACTCAGCCTCACTTTGGATGGATTCATTACTTATCCGAATTCGGGAAAAGAAGGTGATACGCTCATTGCGGAAGCCATAGAAAAATCCAGCAATAGGAAAACCGCAGTTTATGATGTAACAGTAAGCAACCAAGACGGCTTGGCAATAGGGCTGTACAGGGCTACAATCTATAAAACGAAAAAAGAGGTATTATCCTAGCAGGAAAACCAATGGAAGATTTTAAACGAAAGCAGGAAAACATATTGACCAAATCACGGGTTTGGCTATTTTTGGGTATCATATTGATTCTTGCTTCCCCCCTGTTTTTTCTATTGTCAAATTCCTTGGGATTCACGCTCCTAGAATCGGGGACGATTGGTGATACCATCGGTGGAATAACTTCTCCCATTTCCGGATTAATCGGGGCGATACTCGTTTATTATGCTTTTTTGATACAATTGGAAGCCAACAAAATGCTTTTCAAGCAAATCAATGAAGAAAAGACAGAACGGAAAAGAACACAAATCGAAAGTCATTTCTTTGAATTATTAAAAATCCATAGGGAAAACCAACAGCAAATTAAAATCCGCAATTTAGATATTCAGACTGCTGTACAAGGAAAAGATGTTTTCCAATGGATCCTTAGGGAATTTTATGAATGTTATGATATTATCAACAATTATTTCAATCAAAAAAAAGCAGAACATCATATTACATTCGAAGAAAAAATAAATATGGCTTATATCTGTTTTTCCTTTGGAGCTGTCGGTGAATATTCCCTCTCTTTTATCCAAGAACAAATCAAGGATTGTGAACCAGGGTTAATGGAATGGATCGTAAAAAAATTCCAAGCAAGAAAAAAGAAAATCCAAAAGAATTATCCTTTTAAATTATTCAATGGGCATCATGCCAGACTTGGACATTATTACAGCCATTTATACCAGACCATAAAATATGTCAATTCCCAAGATAGCGAAGTCCTCAATTATCAGGAAAAATATAATTACATTAAAACATTAAGGGCACAATTAAGCACACATGAACAAACCCTCTTGTTTTTTGTTTCATTGACATCTCATGGCATTAAATGGGAAAAGGCAAAACAATTACAAGCCAACAAACATTTAATCACAAAATACAACCTCATAAAAGATATTCCCAAAGGTTATATCACTATCACAAATCCAGAACAATATTTTCCCAATGTGAATTGGAATAATCAAGGAAATAGCCATAGAAAAATAGAATTAATAAAAGAATATAAATAATGAAAGAAGCATATATCATAGACGGCATCAGAACAGCAATCGGAAAATTCACAGGTACACTCTCCCCTATCCGTACAGACGATTTGGGCGCATTGGCAATAACCGAATTATTGAGGAGAAATCCGAACATCCCTTTGGATGCATATGAGGATGTCATCATGGGTTGTGCGAATCAAGCAGGTGAGGATAATCGGAATGTCGCAAGGATGTGTTCCCTACTCGCAGGTCTGCCATTTACGGTTCCGGGTGAAACCGTAAATCGTTTATGCTCTTCTGGAATGTCCTCTATGATCCATGCGAATAGAGCCATAAAAGCCGGAGATGGTGAACTTTTCATTGCCGGAGGAGTAGAACATATGACCAGAGGTCCTTGGGTCATTTCCAAAGTTTCCAAAGCATTCGGACGGGATGCACAAATGCACGATTCCAGTTTCGGATGGCGATTCGTGAATAAGAAAATGAAAGCGATGTTCGGTACGGATGGTATGGGAACTACTGCCGAAAACCTAGCAGAATTGTACAAAATTTCTAGGGAAGACCAAGACAAGTTCGCCTTTCGTTCCCAAATGAAAGCTGCTGCTGCACAAGCATCGGGAAGATTGGCAGAGGAAATCGTAGCTGTAGAAATTCCACAAAGGAAAAAAGACCCGATCATATTTTCGCAAGATGAATTTATCCGTGCGACGACGACTTTGGAAGGTCTTGCCAAATTAAGACCCGCCTTTAAAAAATTGGAAGATGGAGGAACGGTCACAGCAGGAAATGCTTCCGGTCTAAATGACGGAGCTGCCGCTACGATTATCGCTTCTGAGCAAGCAGTAAAACAATATGGATTGAAGCCATTGGCAAGAATCGTAAGTTCGGCTGTTACCGGGGTAGAACCAAGGATTATGGGCATCGGTCCGGTGAGCGCTTCTAATAAGGCATTGGCGAAAGCCGGATTGGAAATGTCCGATATGGATGTGATAGAATTGAACGAGGCATTTGCCGCCCAATCCCTCGCCTGTATTCGGGAATGGGGACTAGCGGATGATGATAGCCGGATCAATCCTAATGGCGGAGCCATTGCCATAGGGCATCCTCTAGGGATGACGGGGACAAGAATCATGCTTTCCGCTGCATTGGAATTGCATAAACAAAATAAAAGGTATGCCTTGGTAACGATGTGTATTGGCGTTGGTCAGGGTTATGCTACTATTATAGAGAGGGCTTGATTTTTAAAAGCCCATAGTAATCAATCCATAGACCATAGTTGCTATGGACTGATTAACTTATATTTTCGCTCGGTGAATAAAAGTAAAACAACAATTATTACAATTAAATAAATCCATATGAATAATTTCGAAAAAAGTATCAACGCTTTCAAGTTTTCCAGAAAAGCTTTCATGAGTATTATCAATTCTTGTTCACTCGAAGAATTGAATAAAATCCCCGAAGGTTACAATAATAATATCATTTGGAATTTTGCACATTCTTTAGTTACTGCGGAACATTTCTGCTATAGACTTTCAGGGAACAAATGTGATATTCCAAGTGAATTGGCACATAAATATGTAAGGGGAACCAAGCCGGAATCTCCCATAGATGAAAAAGAATTAGCGTTCTGGAAAGAGCTCGGAAATAGTTCTATCACACAATTGGAAGAGGATTATGAAAAGGGATTATTTGATAATTATAATTCTTTCGATTTTACGCCCAATACCAGAATTGAAGACATTATAGATGCCCTTTATTTTTGTGTTTTCCATGAGGGAACTCATTTTGGTTATGCAATGGCTTTGAAAAGAAGTTTGTAAGAAAAAGTCCGGTGTTCATGTATGGACACCGGATTCTTTGTTTTTCTCTGTGGTACAAACGACCCCATCCTCCCATTTTTCCGTCTAAAAATCAAACCAAGCAATCATCAAAATGAAATCACGTTTCTTATTCCCGGTTCTTAGTATCATTTTCTTTTTTGTATATGGCTGTAATCGGCAACAAACAGCTAATGGAAACAAATCGGCAACTTCTTCAGAATTGCCTGAGCATATCATTTCAGATGAAATCATCCTTGCATTGGAGCCCTCTTCCGATATCAAGGAAATCCAAAAGGACTTTATTCAGTATGATTTCAAAATACTAAGAACCATCGCCCCTAATCCACCCATGTACTTGGTAACTTATGATGTCAAAAAGATAGATCCCCTTGAAATGATAAAACAACTCAAGGCGCATGAAATGATAAAAGAAGCCGAATTCAATAAGAAAACAACTAGTAGAAACTAATTTTTCCAAAAAGATTCGTTAAGACAATACTAATTATCCCCAGACACATTCTTATAATCGATAATATTGATAACTTTAACTAATCATTGGGAAATTCCATATAATATAAATCTGCCAAAAAACGGTTTATAGGATTAAAGAGCCTGTCCTAAACTCACATTTCAACAATGAAAAGGACGAACTCTGATTCATATATTTAAACAATAACAAGATGTATCGGATAGCCATAATCATATTTTCAGTCATTAGTCTTACTGCTTGCCATAAAAAAGTAGATCAAACCCAATCCAGCCCAAAGGAAAAACCGGTTTTGGTGGCTGCTACCGAATATGAATTCATCGAAAAGGGCGCCGTAAATAATTCACCAAGATTAGAGCATCCTCATGGCGTGGATCTAATTGCTTTTGGTTCATGCAATAAGCAGAGTTTGCCCATGCCGCTGTGGGGTCCGATACTTAAAACCGCTCCGGATCTTTGGATTTGGTTAGGGGACAATATTTATGGAGACAGTCCCGAAGAAGCAGTATTAAAAGAAAAATATGACATTGTAAAATCTAATCTAGGATATGAAAAACTAACAAAGATGTGCCCCGTCATTGGTACTTGGGATGACCATGACTATGGTACGAATGATGGAAACAAGCTCTTTGAGGGAAAAGAAGCCAGCAAAGCGGCTTACATGGATTTCCTTGATATTCCTGCGGACCACCCAATAAGGAATAGAGATGGGATTTACCAATCTTATACTTTTGGCGAGGGGGCTAAAAAAGTAAAGGTTATCCTTTTGGACACCAGAACATTCAGGGACAAGGTATCTCGTGATGAGAAAAAAGTCTATGTTCCGGATTCCGAAGCTGATATTATGGGTGAGGAACAATGGAAATGGTTTGCTAATGAATTAAAAACCAGTGATGCTCCTATTACCATAGTTGCACAAGGAACACAGGTGATTTCCCGTTTCCATCCTTATGAAAAATGGGGTAATTACCCTGCCTCGAGAAAACGCTTGTTTAAAATGATAAAGACACTTCGTCCCTCTGGCGTCATTCTTTTGAGTGGGGATAGACACCATGCTGAAATTTCAAGGGTGAATATTCCCGACTTGGCCCATCCTTTATATGAATTCACTTCTAGTGGATTGACACATACCCGAAAATATCCCCGTCCGGAATCGAATAAATTTCGAGTGGGTGAGAAAATTGATAAATTGAATTTCGGTACGATGAAAATCAATTGGGATGCCAATCCTATAAATGTTACCTTGGAAATAAAAGGGGAAGACAATCAGGTTTATGAAAGCCATACTTTTGACATTCCTAAAACGGTAAAGAAGTAGTAATGTAATGATTCAATGCTACAATGAAAAAGCGGAAACCTGTTCTACAGATTTCCGCTTTGCTATTTTCCAATTAGATTGTTTGAAGAATTACCAAGTCATTTCATCTTCGCCACTTTCTTCTTTTTCTTCCCCCTCTATTTTCCCTTCAGCTAGATTAGCCTCGTATTCTTCATGACGACGTGTAAACTCATCATAATCATAATCAGGCATCAACTCATTTTTAACATGGTTCACCGTATCATTCAAGCCTTCTACAAAACGATTGAAATCCTCCTTATACAAGAAAATCTTATGCCTCTCGTATCTATCACTATCAAATCGCTTAGTGCTTTCAGTAATGGTAAGATAAAAATCCTCACCTTTTGTCTTGCGTACATCAAAGAAATAAGTCCTACGTTTACCCGCTTTGACTTTGTTTGAATATACACTCTCGAATTTTTTGCGTTCGAAATCCACCTGTCCTCTTATTTTGTTTTGAAATATATTATATGCTTGGTTATTCTAATCCGTTGATATTGCAAATGTAATTAAACAATCAATTTTTTTGCAAAAATCAAGCATTAATACATTAAATATAACAAAAGAATATAATCAGAACGAATTTTAACAATTTAGATTCAAAATAATTGCAATAAAAGTAGGAATAAAGGGATTTAGGACTGAATATAACCTTCTTCCTCCGGTTTTTGTTGCTCATATAACTCTGCGTAGTAGCCTTTTTGTCCTAGCAATTCTTGGTGTGTTCCCTCTTCCGAAACCTTACCGTCCTGTATGACAATAATCTTATCGAAATGCAATAAAGAATAGATCCTATGGGTAATGATAATGGTTGTTTTATTGGCTAGGTTGGTTTCTAGAAAACCCAATATTTTCTGTTCTGTATTATTATCAACGGCAGAGAGGCAATCATCCAAAATAATCATCTCGGGATTTTTTATGAATGCCCTTGCTATGGAAACCCTTTGCTTCTGACCACCGGATAAAGTTACGCCCCTTTCGCCCACAATCGTTTCAAAACCATCCGACAAGCCCATAATGTCATCATAGACAGCAGCATGTTTAGTGTAGTTTTCTATTTGTTCTTGAGTGGCATCCCGATTTCCAAAAGCCACATTTTCCGCCACAGTGGATGAAAAAAGGAAAACATCCTGTGGGACGTAGCCAACATTCTTCCTCAATTCCCAAAGATTATGTTCCTTAATATCTTTTCCGTCGATGAGGATTTGTCCGGAAGTAATATCGTACATCCTTAGCAATAAATCCGCAATAGTGGTTTTTCCGGTTCCGGTTCTGCCAACGATTGCCATTTTCTCCCCTTTTTCCAATGTAAAACTCACATCTTTCAAGGCTTCGATTCCTGTGTCCGGATAAGTGAAGGAAACATTTTTGAATTCTATTTTCCCCTGTAAAGGAATGATTTCATGGTTCTCATTCACAATATCCGGCTTTGCCAAAAGAAATTCGTTGATTCGTTTTTGGGAAGCGGCAGCTCTTTGGATAAGCGAAGCGACCCAACCGATTGCCGTTACTGGCCAAGTCAACATATTGATATAAATAATGAATTCCGCAATGTTGCCCGGAGAAATATTGCCTTTGGCAACTTGGATGCCTCCAAAATAAATCACTATCAAAGTACTCGCACCTATCAAAAGCATCATCAATGGATGGAACAAAGCTTCTATCCGTACCAAAGCCATTGATTTTTCTTTGTATTCATCACTTTGTCCTGCGAAAAATCTAGCCATAGGATTTTCTTGCACGTAGGATTTGATGACCCGGATTCCCGAAAAAACTTCTTGGGAGGTGCTATTCAAGGTGGACAATTGTTCTTGAATAATCTGGCTTTTCTTATTGATAAGATAGCTTACATAATAAATAGAAATCGACAAAATAGGCAAAGGGATAAGAGAATAAAATGTCAATTCCTTACTCACACTCAACATGGATGAAATTACCAAAACAAAAAGCGTAACCAGATTAATCGCATACATAATCGCCGGTCCCAGATACATCCTGACTTTGGAGACATCCTCGGAAACCCTAGCCATGAGGTCGCCCGTATTGTTTTTCTTATAAAAAGCGGTATTCAATTTTTCGTAATGGGAAAATATATCATTCCTCAAATCATATTCAATCAGACGGGACATGACAATAATCGTCTGCCGCATAAAAAACATGAAAATCCCCATCATCAATGCCAATGCCAAAACAATCAAACCAAAATACATCAGAGTAGTGGCGAGATTCTCATAGACAATATTTTGTACAGAAAAACCATCCGTAGAATTGTATAATCCTATATTATCAATGACCAAATCCAAGGCGTTCCGGATAATCCTCGGTTGCAATACCCGAAAATAATTAGATACGGCAACAAAGACTATCCCTAGCAGGAATCGCCATTTGTATCGCCATATGTATTGATTCAGATATGCTAAATACTTCATTTTTATTTTTTTTAATTTGTCCCTTTGAAGGGACCGACCGCAGGTCGAGGGAGGAAATTCCCCTAAAGTGGCAAAATTGATCTATTCTATCATTCTACATTCATCAAATTCATCACCTCCACTTCAGAATTTCTTAATTTCTCTTTACAAAAACGAAGCAATTCACCGGCTCGTTTCACCTTTTTCGGAAGATCGTCAATTTTGATGGAATCATTTTCCAATTCCATCAGAATACTTTGCAATTCCTCATAAGCGGAATTATATGTCATTTTTTTAGCCATCTTATTTAATTCAAGTTGCGTAAAACGCAACCTAGTTATTTACTTATCTTTTTAACAATAGTTTCGAACTGACCATCCTTGAGGATAATATTCAAATCATCCTGAGCCTTTAATTGTTCAATGGAAACGATTTTATTTCCATCTTTAGTTACAATCGCATATCCCCTTGCCAAAGTGTTTTGCATATCCACTGCTTCCAAAAGCATTTCTTTCTGCTCCAAGTCTGCATTTTTTCTAAGGAAAAAAGTCCTGATGCTATTTTTCAAATGTTCTTCCCTTATCAATAATTCATTCAAGGCATTTTGTCTTTTCCGACTAGCGGACAAGGCAATCGATTGTTGTTGGGATTGTAAATCCAAAGCAGCTTTCCTTAAAATAAGCCCAGCCGATTCCTTGATGTCCAATCCTATCTGCTGGATGCTACTTTCAAAATAAGCATTATGATGAATGATGAAATCCGCCACGGCAGTAGGTGTTTTCACATCGGTATGAGCGACTTGGTCCGCTACCGTTTCATCCACATCATGCCCGATTCCCGTAATGACCGGAATGGGACAATTCGCTATTTCCTTACCCAATTCATACTCATCGAAAGCAGACAAATCCAATCTCGCACCTCCTCCCCTTATGATAATGACACAATCAAAATCAAACTGTTTTATTTTTTTAAGCTGCTTCGCAATGTCACTTGCCGCCCTGTCTCCTTGGACATTCGCAATGAAGAGGGAATTATTGATTTGATATTGATAAGGGTTATCTTTTATCTGCTTGAGATAATCCTGGAGTCCGGCAGCATTGGCACTTGAAATGACAGCGACCCTCTGAATGACTTTGCCTAAATCCAAAGAAGCATTCTTTTTCAGAATCCCCTCTTTTTGCAAACGTTGGATAACCTCACTCCTTTTGACCAATATTTTTCCAATGGTGAAATCGGCATCCAAATCCAGAATATTCAGCTTCATTCCATAGCGTTCATGGAAGTCAATTTCAGCCTTGAACATGATTTCATTTCCCTCCATCAAAACCTTATCCAAGGAAAGCTTGTGTTTTTTGATGAGTTGCCTCAATGACCTTTTCCAAATGACAGCTTCACATCTAGCAATGATTTCATCACTATCCTCGGCTTTCTGAACCAAATCCATGAATACATGTCCTCCCGATTCATTCAACTGACCTATTTCGCAACGAATCCAAAGGGCTTCGGCAAAATTCAGTGCCAAAACCCGCTTGATATATTCGTTGACTTCAAATAGTGAATAGGACTCCATCGTAGTACAAGTTCAAATTGCGTAAAAAGCAGTAGTCTTTAGATATAGACTGTTCAATATGTTGTGTCTCATTTTCAGCATAAAACAATAGGTATCGAAACTTGTTGTTTTCCTCCCCCTAGCCCCCTCCAAAGGGGGAAATAAAAAATAAAGGTATGGCTTTCTGCCATACCTTCAAATATAAAGTTGGGTTA
>JAHDHJ010000127.1 GCA_020631375.1 Saprospiraceae bacterium
ACGGGGCAGACTTCCGCTATTTTCAATAATCGTTGTTTTTGCTTATCATCCAAATCGCCAAAAAGCTTCACTTCCCTAGTGATATGTGTAATGAAATCCTTTCCCTCTAACATTTCCCTTTTCATTCCCAAGGATATTTCCACTCCGTCCAAATCCCATTCTTTCCTATCTGCATACATCCTTATCGTGATGGCAGAACAGGAACCCAAGGAACCCAACAGGAAATCATAGGGAGCCGGTCCCATATCCTTGCCGCCCAAATCTTCGGGTTCATCTCCTTGAAAATGATGGTTTGCAGCATAGATTTGAGTGGTGTATTTCTCTTTCCCTATGCTTACTTTGACTATTTCTTCAGACATTTTCTATTATCGCTTATTTTTGAAAAATTCTTTTAACAATGTTCCGCATTCTTCTTGCAGGATACCATATGAAACTTTGGTTTTAGGATGTAACAATTCTTTTCCGTACCTCATGAATCCTCTTTTTTGGTCCTCTGCTCCGAAAACGAGTTGATCCAATTGTGCCCAAGCCAATGCTCCCGCACACATGATGCATGGTTCTAACGTCACATATAATTTACACTCATTCAGATACTTACTGCCCAAATAATCGGAAGCGGCTGTCAAGGCCAATATTTCTGCATGGGCAGTCACATCGGTCAGCATCTCTGTTTGATTGTGTGCTTTGGCAATAATGATATTATTTGCTACAACGACGGCACCAACCGGAACTTCCCCCTCCTCAAAGGCAATTCTAGCTTCCTCAACAGCCTTTTTCATGAAATATTCATCCGTATAAACTGTCAACATATTGCTTCAATTCTTAATATAAGTATGTGAATAGGATTTCAAACGGACTTTTTTTCCCCTTTTGGTCAATACGCTATCTTCAAAATCCAAAATTACGCCTGTCAATTTTTCTAATTCGGGCCGTTTATGCGGTGTGATAATGATGATTTGCTTTGTAGATTCAAATAATCGGCTCACCAAAGGGTATAATTTTTCCTTAGGGCAAAGGTGCATTGCAAAACTACAAATAACCGAGCTGAATCTTGAGGGGAAGCCATTTTTTATGATGTAATCGAAATTATGGTCTAGACATTTCTTAGCAACATTCTCGAAATAGGCTTTTTGGGTGAATGGATCGCAGGCAGATATGTCATTATATCCCATTTCCATAAGAACTTGGCTGACTTCTCCTGCTCCACAGCATAAATCCAAGGAGGAATTATAATCTATCCTTTCTTTGTTCTGATAGAGTAACGACCTTATAAAAGAGAAATGGGGATTGGAATAATCAGCTCCATTTTTTTTGTAGAACTGTTCCACCCCCATTTCCTCGTATTGGTTTCTTATGGCATTATCATAATCCTTCTTCAGCATCCTTCTTTCTATTCTTCATTACCCTTTTCCTACTTTTAAAGGGCATGAAATTGTATGGTTTCTCATCGAAATCCTTACCTAATTTATTAAAGGTAGCCAATGTCGATTCCAAATCTTTGACCAATTTATCATCTTCCAACAAATAGCCTATCGTACCTTCTCCATTCTTTAATTTGGCTAGGATTTCATTGACATCGTTTAATGCAGTATCTGCTGATGCCAATGATGTTTTCAATTGGCTCAAGGCAGCATCTGCTCCGGTAAGTGTTCCGTTCACCTTATCCAATGTACCATCTACTCCCCCTACTGTTTTTTGCAAATCCAATTGTTTCAAATTGCCCGTAAGGGTAAGCGCATTATCAAGAATACCTGTGATTTTCTGATTATCCTTTTCGATATTGCTCGTAAGAGATTCCATATTATTCAGAATCTTATCAAATTTCCCAACAGCACTTCCCATGAGTACATCCAACTTATTGGTAAGTGTTTTTAGATTTTCGGTTGTTTCCTGGATATTTCTCAATGTTGTAGCCGCCAATGCATCGTTATTGGGATCGGCTATTCTTTTATTCAAATCATCCATCATGGAATCCATGTCTGTTTTCGCCTGCCCCATATAATCATCCAGATTAATGCCCAATGTGGATTCTATGATACCCAACTTTCTTCCCTCCATAGAATCTCCTTCTTGCAAACAATCAGCACCTGTGCAGAACCCTTCACTTTTCAAAACAACGACCATCCCTTCCATCAATCCTCCACTTGCCAATACGGCTTTAGTGCCTTTAGGCAGGTTTACATCCCCATTAATATCCAATTCTGCTATAATCGTTTTCGGGTTTTCCGGATTGAGGTAAAGTTCGCTAACCATACCTACCTTATAACCACTTAAAAGTACGTCAGCGGATTTTGACAAACCTGAAACATCGTTGTATTGTACCTTGTAAATCTTAGTATCGGAAAACAAATTCTTTCCCTTAAGAAATGTAAAACCCCAAATAGTCAAGGCAATCGCAACAACGGTAAGGATGCCTATTTTTACTTCATTAGAAAACATATGATAAAAGATTTAAATAATTGTGTAGGCAAATGTAGCAAAGAGTAAATGAATTATTCTGTCTTTGCCTTTTTATCTTCCCTATTTTTCTTTTTGTAGAATTTCCTTCTATTTTTAAACGGAATAAATAAATAGGGCTTATTCTCGTAATTTTGGCTCAATTGGTTCAAACTTGCAGTTGTTTTTTCCATGTCTTTTGTGAAGCGTTCCTTATCCATAATATATGACAAGGTGTTATCTCCGTTTTTGGCTTCTTCCATCATTTCCCCCAGTTCGTTCATAGTCTTTTCGGCTCTGGACATCGTTTCATTCATATTATCCATATCCGTATCCAAATCCAATTTCATTCCGTCAACCCTTTTCATGGTCGCATCAGCTTTTTCCATGGTTGGGTCGATTTCCAAGGCTTCCAATTGTTTCATAATCAGGTCAGCATCGGCCATTGCCCGATCCGCTTTCCCGTCTCGGTTCATATTGTCCTGAATGGAAGTAAGGCTAGAAGTTATGCTTTGGGATTTCTTATCCAGTCTTTCCATGACTTTCCCCAAATCCCCTTGTAAGGTATTCATTTCCAATTCAAGGAAATCCATATTCTTTAAAATATCCGATACGGTATTGTTACTATTCGGAGACATATATTTATCTTTTACTTGAGCGACTAAAGCTTCAATGTTTTTTTGGATTCTGGCTTGCTCACTGTTTTCATCTACTTCCCCGGAAGTAAATGACTCCAATAAGCTTGGGACAACAGCCCTTAGTTCATCCCCATCCTTAGCACAGTAATCACCCGAACAAAAGCCTTTCATTTCTATATTGATGATTTTACCACCCAAGACACCCGCACTGACTATGACAGCTACAGCATCCTTGGGTATATCATATTTTCCTTTGATTTTGATATCCGCTGCAATCGTACTTGGGTTTTCAGGATTAATATAAATTTTTTGAACCCTGCCTACCTTAATTCCCCTAAGATGGACAGGACCGCCCTTACTTAGACCAGAAGCATCATCCAATACAATTTTGAATGTGTTATTATCAGTAAACCAATCGTTTTTCTGTAAATACATGAATGCCGTAACGGCTAGACCGAAAAACAGAAAATATAATAAGCCTGATTTGAAATTATTGGCTTTGGTTTTTTTTGACATAGTTTTAGCAATTACTAATTTTGAATTCCAATTAGGGAATCATTTCATTCCCAATTCGGTTTTTGCCTTGTATAGGTCAATTCTACGTTTATCTTTATATGCAACGATGAAACTGTCCCTAAAGCCCCTTTTCTCCAACCATTTTTTTTCATTTTCTGCTTTTTGGTAATTCTGACCAAAATCTTTAATGACATACCTATACATTCCATCACTTGAGGCTTCAATGACCAAACGAGAGCGCAAAGCATCCCATTTCCTCTCTTTTAAATCCAATTTTTTCCCAACTGAAGCCAATTGAATACCAAAACTGATGTTTTTGTTAGTATTAGGAGATTTGGAATTAAAATCAGAATTTGTATTAGCTGTTTCCATTTCAGCCTTGAATTCGGTAAATGCAGCATAAATATTCCGTGCAACTTCATCCTTTCCCTTAATGGAGTTCAGGTATTTCATTTCTGCCGTATTGGACAAATATCCTGTTTCTATCAATACGCTGGGCATTGCTGTCCGTCTTAAGACAAGGAATCCTGCTTGATGAACACCTCTTGTTGATTTACCTTTCCCTTTTACCTTTTTATCTAAAGAAGCTGCAAAAACCAAACTTTGCTCCAAATATGCATTCTGATAAGAATTCATTAATATATCATAAAGTGGAGAATCTTTGTCCACTCCATATTCTTCATATTGGTTTTCATAATCCTCTTCTAGTTTCACTACATCATTCTCTCTTTTGATAACTGCCATGTTTTCATTTGCCCTATCCAATCCCATGACATAGGTTTCCATTCCTTTTACAGACTTGTTTTTGAATGAATTGCAATGAATGGAAATAAATAAATCCGCTTTATTATCATTTGCTATTTTGGCTCTTTTTTTCAAAGGAACAAAAACATCGGTAGAACGGGTATAAACTACCTTGACTTTGGGATGATTTGTAGTAATATAAGCACCCAAACGCTTAGCAATATCTAATGCAACGTTTTTTTCTTTTATGCCACTTTTGGTAGAAGTCCCATCATCCTTACCTCCATGTCCGGGGTCAAGAATTACAGTTTTCATAGCGAATTCCTCCCAGTCCATATCATACAAAGCGGCGATTTCTTCATCACTTTTCACCAATTTATGACTAGAATTATTGAATCTGGACTGTCCGAATGAATAAACAGTAGAATGATCCGGCTTTTTTATAGCATCTTTATCTATGTAATTTTTACATTTGTCTTCTTTAATATAAATGTTAAAGATATCTTGCCCATGAGGCAAAAATGCCATTACATTCGTTTGAATACATATTAGTAGAATTAAGGTTCTCATAGCTTGAATAGTCGTGTTTGCATTCAGGTTTACAATATTACAAAAATAATAGGAATAAATAATTGAGATTTTTCATTACCATATCCCTTTTAACCATATTTTCCTTGGGTTCGCTTCATGCCCAAAGGAAACCACTTGGTAAGACACAAAAACCTAACCGAACTATTTCTGATCCGGATAGTATTCCTCCCTTTGGTAAAAAGAACGATGATTCGACTATAAATATGGCTGGAGATTCAATAAATAATCTTCCAGACCAAGTAATTGACATAAAATATTCTGATGATCCCCTAGAAGCCCAATTGGATTATACTGCCGAGGATTCTATGATGTTTGATGTCATTAATGATAAAATTTATCTTTGGGGACGTGCTACTGTGAAGTATGAAAAAATGGAACTCACAGCCGGGCATATCGTTTTTGATCAAAAAAATGATCTCGTCATCGCTGAGGGTATGCCTGATAGCCTAGGAAGAATGTCTTCCTTTCCGGAATTTTCAGATGGAGAGCAAAGTTTCAAGGCGAAGAAGATGAAATATAATTTCAAAAGTAAAAAAGGAGTTATTTTTGAGGTAACGACTCAAGAAAATGACTTATATATCCATTCTGAAAGAGGTGTTTTTCAAAGTTTTGACGGAAAAGATTCATTGCATCCACATGAGGATGTGATTTATACTGAAAATTCATTGTTTACTACTTGTGACCATGATGAACCGCATTTCGGAATCAGGAGTAGGAAACAAAAAGTCATTGCCAATAAAATTATCGTTGTTGGGCCATCCAATTTGGAAATTGCGGGCGTATCGACTCCCTTATGGATGCCTTTCGGTTTTTTTCCTGTAAAAAAGGGACAACGTTCAGGGCTTATTTTTCCGAGGGATTATGAAAACTCCCAAGATTTAGGTTTCGGACTTAGGAATGTGGGATATTATTGGGGGATTAATGATAATTATGATTTTCAATTAACTGGTGACATTTACACTCGTGGGACCTGGCGTTTATACTCCCAATTCCGTTATAATATCAAATATAAATACCAAGGAGCGTTAAAGCTTACTTATGCTTGGAATAATCTGGGAGATGGGAGATTTCAAGATAATCTTTTGAAAAAGGATATTCAAAAAACATTTAAGATTAACTGGTCGATGAACCAGTCTGCCAAATCCCACCCTACTAGGAATTTTACAGCATTGGTTGATTTCCAAATCAATGACGCACAAAGATTAAATAATAATACCATTGATAATGTATTGGATAATAGTCTAAGTTCTAATATTAATTATAAACAAAGCTTTCCGGGAAAACCTATTTCCTTAACCGCCAGTATCAATCATTCTCAGAATACGAATACGAATGACATTACGATAAAAGTCCCAAATCTAAGATTTACGATGCAAAGGATTTATCCTTTTAAACAGAAGAATAGGGTTGGTAAAGAAAAATGGTTTGAAAAGGTTGGTATAAATTATAGCCTTGAAACTTTGGGGCAAATCCAAACCAAGGATACTTTATTATTCGAAAAAGAAACTTGGGATGATTTTAATTATGGGTTCAGACATAAGACCAGCTTGGAATCGCCTATACGCTTCCTAAAGAATTTCAGTTTCAATCCCAATGTAAACTATAGTGAGACTTGGTTTTTGGAAACAGCACGGAAAGAATACCAAATAAGCATTGATACCATAGAAAACAAGGAAGTCAGTAACATAAATCCGCTCGACACAATCACTACGATTACTTATGATACCTTAGGAACAACCGAAACGTTTGATAAATCCGGTTTCAAATCCTTACGGCAATTCAATGCCGGATTTAATATTTCTACTGATGTTTATTCAACATTATTATTCAAAAAAGGAAGAGTGAAAGGAATCAGATGGACAATGAAACCCTCTGTCGGATTTTCTTACACACCGGATTATACCAATGAACGTTGGGGGTATTTCGATACTTACTCCAGAGGGCATTCGGATAATATTGAGGATGTCAGATATTCTGTTTTTGAGGGGAATGTTTTTGGACAAAATCCATCTACACAAGGAAAACAAATGAATATCACTTATGGATTGCAAAACTTCTTCGAAGCAAAAGTCTTCTCCCGAAAAGATAGCATCAATCCGATAAAACGAGTAAAATTATTTGATAATATTTCCCTGAATGGAGATTATAATTTTGCTAGGGATAGCTTAAAATTTTCTATGATTCGGGCAAATGGTACGGCTCGATTTTTAAAGAACATATCTACCTTGACTTTAACCGCCACTTTTGATCCCTATATCGAGAATAATGAAGGTGTTCGCTTGAATACAAGCAGATGGAAAGCGGAAAAAAGAATATTAAGGTTTGACCAATTATCCATGAGGTTAAGCAACAGAGTAAGCTGGAATCAAATACAGGAGTGGTTCAATATTGGTAAGAATAAAAATGACGGTTCAGGTAAGAAATCCTCTTCTCCGAAATCCAATAACGCTAATACCGGTCGGGATGGATTTAATAATCAAGTACAGGATACCAATTATTCTTCCAGTTTTATTTCTGATTTTTCATTTGA
This sequence comes from Saprospiraceae bacterium, assembly GCA_020631375.1. Classification (GTDB taxonomy): domain Bacteria; phylum Bacteroidota; class Bacteroidia; order Chitinophagales; family Saprospiraceae; genus JAHDCE01. Next base: position 7,456 of record JAHDHJ010000127.1, read on the forward strand.
ACATTTGATGAACATCAATTTCACCCCTGACACTGTCATTATTACCTCTAATACCCTTTCCCTTAGAACTACGATTAATTTATCTGACAAGTGGCAATTCGTCATAAGGGGAATTGGCTATGATTTCCGAAACAAATCACTAACCTATCCGGATGTTGCCATTGCCAGGGATTTGCATTGTTGGAGGATGAGCATGTCTTGGCAACCAACCAGAGGAACATATACTTTCTCTCTGAAAGTAAATCCCGGTTCTCTGGAATTCATTAGTGTTCCTTGGACCAAAAACCAATTCGATTCCGGATTAGATCGGTTTTAAATTATATTCCATAATGAATCAGAACGAACTCAGAACATTCTTAGATAAAACAGAAGCGATAATAGGCCGGAATTGGTTGGAAAATGCAACTTCCGACCCGGAGGAAATTGCATCATATTATTCAAAACTTAGAAAATTCTATCATAAAATGCACTCTCAGGAAGGTGCCATGCACTTCCCTATTAAACCGGAAGAAGGTGGTTCGCACGCAGATGGTCTGATGTTTCATGTGAAGGATTTGGATGAGACAGTTAAGGATATGGATTATAAGAAAGTAATTGAGTTTGGTTGCGGTGTGGGATTCAATATCATCAATCTTGCCCGTATGAATCCCAATGTGGAATTCATTGGCTATGATCTAACGGAAAATAATATCAGGATAGCAAAAGAACGGGCTGGATTAAGGAATTTGAAGAATGTCCATTTCCAATTGGGGAATTTTGATACCATGAACCCGAAAGACTTTGAAAAACAGGACATGATTTTTTCAATAGAAGCCATGTGCCATTCGAAGGATTTAGATTTGGTTATCCAAAAATGTCATCAGATATTGAATGGTCATGGCAGATTGATTGTTTTTGATGGTTATGGAACCCAGAAATCCCGTTCGGCTGATGAAGACACCCTTAGGGCGGCGGATTATTTTTCCAAGGGATTTTTCCTCCCTAATCCCCAATATTTGGATGAAACCATTGATTCCGGAAAAAAAGCGGGATTCCAAGATCTCATTGTCAAAGATTATACAAAAAACATCCTTTCCAATTTCGTCCGGTTTGAAGATGGGGTGAAATTGATATTCAAATTTCCTTGGCTCACAAAATTACTCATCAAATTCAAAATCATGCCGATTGAATTATTCAGGCATGGATTGGCTGGGCTTTATGGACCTTATTTACTTAAATACGGATTCGCAGGATATTTTAGGATAGATTGTAGGAAGTCATAATTGGCATTGTATATAAAAATCCCCTAATTTCGCCCCAGCATTGATGAAAATGTAATTAATTAATCTTTTCAGCACAGACAATAGTCAATCATACAAGCGTTATGAATAGAGTATATATCTTTGCGAACATTAACCAATTTACCCGACAATGAGATTTACTCTATTGATATTATTCATAAGTATTTTCACTTCTTCCATTCATGCGCAATTAGAAGAAATCGCTCCTAGTTATAATCCGCAAATCAGGAAGCATTTATATTTACAATCCAGCAACTCTGACAATGTATTAAACCGAAATGGTGCCGATACATTGGATTTGCCATTCTTGGATGATTTTTCTTACAATGGACCTTATCCCGATCCTATTAATTGGTGTGACAAGAGTGTTTTTGTGAATCATACTTTTGCAAGCAATCCTCCAAGCATAGGCGTGGCTACTATGGACGGTTTAGCACAATCGGGTTCTCCTTATAATTCAACAGGGCAAGGAGACACATTGACTTCCAGTCCATTTTATCTGGGCAATTTCTCGGAAATGGATCAAGTCTATCTCAGTTTTTTCTACCAAGCCAAAGGTTTGGGAGACAGGCCGGAACTCGGAGACTCTTTAATCCTAGAGTTTAAGGATCTTAATGAGGAATGGATAAATGCCAATAGTTTTGCAGGGATAGATCCCAGTCAGCCGAATAGTTATATACCGGATTTCGTATTCTATTCTAATCTCATTCCCTCTGAATATCTTTATGATGGCTTCCAGTTTAGGTTCAGAAATATATCCTCCGGAAAAGGTCAGGTTGATTTATGGCATTTGGATTATATCCGTTTGACCAGTTTTTTCGAACCGACTGAAAACTTCAATGATGTCGCATTTACGGAACAGCCGTCCTCCTTTCTTTCGAGGTATTCGGCTATGCCTTGGCGGCAATTTTCGGGTTTCGAATCCACAGAAATGTCTGACAGTTATACATTGACATTATTCAATCATTTTCCGGTTACGCAAGAAATCCAGAATAGGAAATATATTGTCAGCAATGAGGCTGACGAATATTTGAATACCAATTTCTACACGGATATTGCTTTAGCGAATATTCCGGCAGGTACGCATGTAGAAAATACACAGACTATTTCTACAGCAGATTATAACACTTTTGTTTCCAATATGGGAGCAGCCCCGGATGCGGAAAAATATATTTTTAAATCCCAATTTTCATTTACACAAACCGGACAAGATCCGGCATTTCCGGCATCTTTTGAGAATGATGTCATTAGTAGGAATACTGTTTTTGACAATTATTTTGCTTATGATGACGGAACGGCAGAAAGTAATATAATCGCTCAAAATCCAGGGACTGAAGTTGCTGTACAATTCCATTTGAACCAAGCAGATTCTATCAAGGCGATACAAATGAACATTCCCCATGTTTCCGTAGATGCCAGTTTGCAATTATTTAATCTGAAAGTGTATTTGGATTTGAATGATGAGCCTATTTATGCTGCGAACTTCCAAAGTCCGGTTTATGTAGATCAATATACGGCAACAGATACTCTGCAAGGAATGACTACATATATACTAAAGGATGTCTTGGGTGATGCTGCTCCGATTCTTTTGCCTCCCGGAGATTTTTATATTGCTTGGCAACAAGTAAGTGAAACTGACAATCCTATTCCAATTGGTTTTGATAAAAACACTCCGAATGCAGGGCAGTACAATTTCTTTAATGCCGGTGGAGGCTGGGAAGCTTTTCCTAGCTCAAGTCAAGGAGCTATTTTATTGAGACCGGTAATAGGAAATGGGATACTATATAATACCCCAATCCAAGAGTTAAATGCAGATGAATCATTTGATATTTATCCCAATCCCGCCAATGAAATTCTAATTTTCAAAAATAAATCCGATTTTAATTTCCAAGGAGATATAGAAATCATAGATATTTCGGGCAAAATATTATTGCGTTCGGAATTCATGGAATTCATTCCAGTTGTACAATTGGCAAATGGAATGTATTTTGTAAAAATAAGGGAATGGGAAACGGGATTGGTATATAATAAAAAAATAATTATCCAACATTAAGGAATGGCGTACAAATAAATTATAAATATTTTAGAGACGACTACAAAATTGAAGAATGAAAATAAAACAAGCCTAAGAAAAATTCTTAGGCTTGTTTTGTTTAATATTGCCTGTCTAAAATCCAAATATCTATAAATCTAAGCATCTAAAAAAATGGAAGAAAATACATATTGCACTTTTGTAAAAGACAAACCGGAAGATAACGTCCATAGGATTTATCATGATACGGAATATGGATTTCCCTTAGCAACTGATGATGAATTATTCGGGCGTTTAATCCTTGAGATTAACCAAGCTGGATTGTCTTGGGAAACCATCTTGAAAAAGAAAGATAACTTCATCAAAGCTTATTCTAAATTCAGTATAAAAAAGGTGGCGAATTATACGGAAAAAGATAGGGAAAGATTATTGAATGATGCCGGAATCATCAGAAATAAATTAAAAGTAAACGCCGCAATCCATAATGCGAATCAAATATTAATATTGCAAAAAGAACACGGTTCTTTTAAAAATTGGTTAGACCTAAACCATCCAAAAACGAAGGAAGAATGGGTGAAACTTTTTAAAAAGACATTCAAATTCACCGGAGGTGAAATCACTAATGAATTCCTGATGAGTACGGGATATTTAAAAGGATGCCATAGTGAGAGTTGCCCTATCTACAAAAAGATTGTCAAATTGAATCCCATGTGGGCAAATAAAATATCAAATCAGAAGTAACAAGTCACTATCTTAAATTAATTAATTCCTTATCTTTGTAACGTTTTCATAATTAAAAACATTCATAATAATGGAAGATATAACTGTAGAAGAATTAAAAGCTAAAATTGATAATAAGGAAACCTTTAAACTCATAGATGTCAGAGAAACTGAAGAATTCAATGAGTACAATATCGGCGGACAATTGATTCCTCTAGGATTGGTGGAAACCCGTATTCTTGATGGTACTTTCAAAGAGATGGGCGATACGGAAATCATTATCCATTGCCGTTCGGGAAAGAGGAGTAAAATGGCTCAGCATATTTTAGCGCAAGCGGGTATTACAAACACTAAAAATTTAACTGGTGGTGTAATGGCTTGGGCGGATAAGTATCAGTAGCTCTTGTTACTAATTTTTCTAAAAGCGGACTGGAATTTAATATCCAGTCCGCTTTTTATTTTGGCTGAATATAATCAAACCTGCCCAACAAAATTCAAAAAGACTTTTTTGTGAAGTTCAAGGTTCATGTCAGGAGAAAGCGCTACACGGACGATATAATCCTTGTCACCTTCTTTAGTCGTTCCTTGGGTAGATGTTGCCGGTATCGTCCAATAACATCCTTTTAATTGTCCATAGCTTACGCAGAACTTGCTTTCATTCGGAATTTCCTGAATCATTAAATTAATTAATTTATAATTCAATGCTCTTTTATAAGATTCTCTTTCTTCTTCGGTATTTCCTTTGGTGGGAAGATCCAATGAAAAGACAGATGGGGTAAATCCTTTTTTTGCCAATTCTTCCGAAACAAAATTTATTTTAGCTTCCGGCAAAATTCCCATAATAAAATTCACAAAATCACGTGTATTCTCATAAGCACCATGAATTCTTTTTTTCATTGATGGCAATTGTTTTGCCAATATTTCTACTTGAAGATTTGTAGCCTCATTATCACAAAGTCTTAGATGCATTTCTACTTTTTCCATCAAA
>JAHDHJ010000128.1 GCA_020631375.1 Saprospiraceae bacterium
TGCGGAATATCCTTAAAATATTGCTTCGCAATTCTAATCCCTTTTAGATTCGGAGGGTTATGCAAAGGTGCGAGATCCTTTAATTCCTCAATGACATTTTCTACATTAGAATCAATCAATACGGGTTCATCGAATTGCTTTCCTCCATGGACTACACGATGCCCGACTGCTAGGATTTCTTTTCCATCCAGTTTTTCCATGAGTAGAGGAAATGCATGCTTCAATACTTTTTCATGCCCATTTGAGGGGCATCCTATCTTATCCTCTCCATCGAACCGGATAGATGGGATATCTTGGACTCTCTCTATATTCATCGTCAATAAACGATGTCCGTTATTGGGATTGATGATTTCACATTTTACGGAAGAGCTTCCGCAATTGATGACTAGGATAAACATGTTTTCCATTTGTTTTGAAAACTAAATTCTGCCCTTTGGGAAATTGCAAAACAAGCTATGCTCTTAGAAGAAACTTTTCAATTCTATATCAAAAACCAATACGGATCCTTTGGGAATACCGACTCCGGTTATCCCTGCTGGGCGGTCTTGGGTATTCCCATATGCATGGATGGATGGAATATATATCGTAGCTTTGGTTTCATCCGTGAAATAAGGAAAAGCATATTGCCAACCCAGAATCGTACTGTTCAAGTCTATTTGAATAAGGTCTCCCCAAGAAGAATCAAATAATTCCCCGGTTTCAAATAACCAACCACTATAGGCAACATTCAAAGTGGAGTTTATATCCGGCATCTCTGTTCCTATTCCTTCCTGAGTGATAACGATAAAAATACCCTCATCCGTTTCTATGGCACTGTCAAGCAATCCTTCTTCTGTTAGTCTTTGTCGAATTTGATTCTTTTGTTCGTTATGATCAAAAGTCTCACTACAAGACATTTGAAAAAATGCAAGTGTCAAAAAAAATGCAAAAAGAAAATAATTTTTCATGAATATAATTTTAGAATGCAAAAGTCACACAACTAGACAAAATGAAAAACCTAGCCGTGCGAGTGTGTTTGTTCACCTCGCACAAGGTCTAATTAGTATATTGTCAGGTGAACAAAGGCGGTTCTTTTATAAAAATGTCCGTTGTCTGTGCAAAAGTAAGAAACGTTTTAATCTCCTACTTCATTTTTGAATTAATTGTTGGTGAATCTCCAATACTTGTTTGATTAACGAATGTCCCTCATAATTGTGAATGACAAAATCGGATAATTCTATTTTTTTTTCATCATCCCATTGTTTATCCATTCTGGCAAGGACTTCTGCTTCATTGGCATTATCCCTGCTCATCACTCTTTCCATTCTTGTTTCTTTGGGTGTAAATACACATATCATTCTGTCCATCAGTTGATAGCCTCCCGATTCGAAAAGAAGTGCTGCTTCTTTCAGCGTATAAGGAGCGGATTTATGCTCCTCATTCCATCTTTCTCCATCCATCCAAACTGCCGGATGGACAATCCCATTCATTTTTTCTAACTTTGATTTATCATTAAAAATAATGGAGGCAATGTATTTTCTATCCAAGTCCCCATTCTCTAAGTAAGATTCCTTGCCTAAAAGTTGCTTGATGGCATCAATTAATTTTGGATCGTTTTTCATTAGCCATTTGGCTCTATCGTCTGCATAGTATATCGGTATGCCCAGTACTTCAAATACTTTGCAAACCGTAGATTTGCCACTACCAATCCCTCCTGTTATCCCTACTTTTAGCATATTAACTTTTCATTATTTCAATCCTTTTCCCAATCCATAGTACGCTTAACGGCTTTTTGCCAACCTTTGTACAATTTATTTTTTTCAGCTTCTTTCATTTTGGGTCTGAACTTTTGGTCTGTTTGGCGGTTTTTTGAAATTTCCGATTGCTTCCAAAACCCTACTGCAATTCCGGCTAAATAAGCCGCACCCAAAGCAGTGGTTTCGATAACCTTAGGTCTTTCTACTTCCACGCCCAATATATCCGACTGGAACTGCATAAGAAGATTATTGGCAGAAGCCCCACCATCCACTCTAAGTGAACTTAGTTTGACTTTGGAATCCTTGACCATTGCGTCCAAAACATCTTTTGTCTGGTATGCCAATGATTCTAATGTTGCCCGAATGAGATGCGATTTACTCGTTCCTCTTGTCAATCCAAAAATCGCTCCCCTTGCATACATATCCCAATATGGCGCACCCAAACCGGCAAAGGCAGGAACGACATATACACCCTCAGTATTTTCTACTTTCATAGCGAAATATTCCGAGTCAGGAGATGAATCAATGATTTTCAATCCGTCTCTCAGCCACTGCACTGCAGCACCCGCAATGAAGACAGAACCCTCAAGGGCGTAATGAACCTCTCCGTTTATTCCCCAAGCTATTGTGGTCAACAAACCCGATTTGGAAGTGATGGGTTTTGTGCCTGTATTCATTAACATAAAACACCCAGTGCCATATGTATTCTTAGCTGTACCTACTTCATGACAAGCCTGACCGAATAAGGCAGCTTGTTGGTCTCCTGCTATTCCCGCTATTGGAATTTCTGTTCCAAAAAGGGATTTATCCGTATTTCCATACACCTCACTGGAGGGTCTTACTTCGGGAAGCATATTTTTAGGAATATTGAGTTCCTTGAGCATCTTATTATCCCATTTCAAACTCTTGATATTATAGATCAATGTCCTGGAAGCGTTGGAATAATCCGTGATGTGTTTTTCCCCTTTGGTCAATTTCCAAATGAGCCATGTATCTATCGTTCCAAAGAGCAAATCTCCGTTTTCCGCCTTTGCCCTTGCCCCTTTCACATTATCAAGTATCCATTTTATCTTAGTCCCTGAAAAATAGGCATCGATCACCAATCCGGTATTTTTCCTTACATGATTCGTGAGTCCTTTTTTGGTCAATCCGGCACAAATATCCGCTGTCCTTTTATCTTGCCAGACAATGGCATTGTATATGGGGATGCCTGTATGCTTATCCCAAACGACAGTGGTTTCCCTTTGGTTAGTAATCCCAATCGCTCCAATTTGTTTGACAGGAATCTTGTTTTTTCTAAGAAGATCCTTTATCACCCGATATTGGGTTTCCCAAATTTCCATCGGGTCATGTTCCACCCAACCCGGTTTAGGATAGATCTGGGTAAATTCTTCTTGTTCTACTGCTTTTATATTTCCTTTTTTATCAAAAAGGATGGCCCTGGAAGATGTCGTTCCCTGGTCTAGGGAAAGTATATATTTCATATCCTAAAAAGATTCTATTTGATTTGATTTTACAATAATGCTAAAAAAGAAGGTAATATTTATCATCTTTGCGGCATAAATACAAAAGTAAAATGCAATATTTCGAAAACATCTTAGGAACGATTGGAAACACACCTCTTGTAAAGTTAAACAAAGTAATGGAAGATGTCCCTGCTTTGGTATTGGCAAAGGTAGAATTTATGAACCCGGGGAATTCTATAAAAGATAGAATGGCTTTGAAAATGGTAGAGGATGCAGAGAAGAGAGGAGACATCAAACCGGGTGGAACTTTCATTGAGTGTACCTCTGGAAATACAGGAATGGGAATCGCCATTGCAGCAGCGGTAAAAGGTTATAAATGTATCTTTACGACCACCGACAAACAATCGCAGGAGAAAGTGGATATTTTGCGTGCCGTCGGTGCTGAAGTCATCGTTTGTCCTACCAATGTGGCTCCGGACCATCCTGATTCCTATTACTCTGTTGCTGAAAAATTGAGTAAGGAAACCCCGAACTCCTTTTGGTGTAACCAATATGATAACAAATCGAATTCCATTGCCCATTATGAAAGTACCGGACCTGAGATTTGGGAACAAACTGATGGCAAGATTACTCATTTCATTGTCGGAGTGGGAACGGGAGGAACAATTTCCGGAACGGCTAAGTACTTAAAAGAGAAAAATCCGAATATCAAAATCTGGGGCGTGGATACCTATGGTTCTGTTTTCAAAAAATATCATGAAACCGGTATTTTCGATGAGAAGGAAATCTACTCTTATATCACCGAGGGAATCGGTGAAGACATCTTACCTAAAAATGTGGATTTCAGCATAATAGATCATTTTGAAAAAGTAACGGACAAAGATGGTGCTGTGATGACCCGCAGATTGGCTAAGGAAGAAGGATTGTTCCTAGGATATTCTTGTGGCTCCGCTGCTGCGGGATTGATTCAAATGAAAGATCAGTTGACGAAAGATGATGTGGTCGTTATCGTTTTTCATGATCATGGTAGCCGCTATGTAGGCAAGGTTTATAATGATGATTGGATGAAAGAGAATGGTTTTATAGAGTAGAGAGAGATCTTATTCATTTCTATTGGTAATTGAAATTGAATGAAGTCATGTTTTCAAGATATGCCTTTTCTTTTTTTGTCTTCAGTACGTTGCGTAGATATTTTTTCTCCTTCAATCTCCTGGCGAATTTCCGAAGGAGTTGAAGGAGAAAAAACATCTAAGTCGGGATTGGCTAAACGCTCCAACATTTTTTCCTTTGCCAAATGAATGGAATCAAGAAAAGTCTGATATCGTGTTTTTCCAAAACCGTGTTTCCCCGAGTGTGTTCTTTCCTTATTTAAACAACCTCAGCGACAACAAAAGTACTACCTCCTACGAATATCATATCATTTGGGGATGCAGCACTCCTCGCAGCTTCCAATGCTTCCATGACTGTTGGGAATGATTTGCCTTTCATTTTTATTCCCGATGCAATTTTTTTCAAATCATCCGCAGGTAATGCTCTTCGGATATTCGCTTGGGTAAAATAGTACTCTCCATTTTTTGGAAAAAACTTAAGCATTTTACCGATGTCCTTATCCTTTACAAAACCAATTACAAAATGGATTTTATCAAATTTATCTTTGGTGATTTCACTAATTGTATATCCCAATGCACCCGCATTATGCCCACTATCCAATAAGGTAAATGGAAAATAAGACAAGGTCTGCATCCGCCCTAGGAAATAAGTTGATTTTGTAATTTTCCTTGAAGCTGCCAAAATATCCTTTTTGGAAATATCATATCCCATTCCGTTCAGAATTTCCACAGCCATCATGATTCCGGTAAAATTCTTCCCTTGATAAAAACCCGCCAAATCAGATTCCAAATCCTTTATCCAAAGTCGCTTTTCCCTATATACATTGAAAATGGAATGGGTCAGTGCCTTTATCGTTGGCAGTGCATTGTATTTAGATTGGGCAAAATGGATAGGAGCTGACAGCTCCTTTGCTTTTTTCTTAAAAACAGAGTTGGTTTCCTCTTGTGTTTCACAAATAACCACAGGAGTATTTTCCTTGATAATCCCCGCTTTCTCCCCTGCAATTTTCTTGAGAGTATTTCCTAACATATCCATGTGATCCATACTGATATTCGTAATCACACTAAGTATCGGTTTTAGGATATTGGTAGAATCCAAACGCCCTCCCAATCCAGTTTCAACAATAGCAATATCCACCTTGTTTTCCTTAAAATACTGGAAAGCCATAGCTACGGTAATCTCAAAAAAAGAGGGTTCTATCTTTGCAATGATCTTCTTGTTTTTCTCTACGAAATCAACAACGAATCCCTCAGGAGCCAAAACACCGTTTATCTTTATTCTTTCCCTGAAATCCTTATAATGAGGTGAAGTATAAACGCCCACTTTCAGCCCCTTGTGCTGTAAGATAGAAGCCAATATGTGCGTAGTAGAACCTTTCCCATTCGTACCTGCGATGTGTATGCTTGGAAAATCCTCATGTGGATTCCCCAAATGTTTGCTCAAGGCAATAATATTATTGAGATCCTTTTTCATTGCCTTTTTGCCAATGTTCTGATACATGGGCAATTGGCTGAAAAGGAATTCCAAGGTCTGTTGATAACTCGGTTTTTTTTTGCTTGGCATGGAAGCTGATTTAAAGGAAAATCCTAGAAGAAAAAATGTAATTTATTTTACATCAAAGTCAAAGGTAATCGTTCCGCATTGTTTATCCAATTCCCCTTTTTTAAATTTATATTCCTTGGCTCCCTTTTCTGCTAATTTTATCAAATGCGGATCATTGGTAGTGGAATTCGCTTGGGTATATTTGGCGGATATGATATTCCCACTGCTGCCTACACAAACTTTCACGATTACTTTCCCTGTCTTTTGAGTATCATCGGTTATGGTAGGTCTGCTCAAGACTCCCCTGCCCGACAGTCCTCCACCTACATTCCCGATTCCTGTCGTCATACCTTCCAAATTAGAGGCATCCGGGTCTCCTTCTTCATCTCCTTGGGAAGAAGTATCATCACCATCTCCTCCTCCTAGAAAATCGCTCAATTGTTTTTTCTTATCAGCCAATTCTTTTGCTTTTTTCGCCTTGGCATCTGCTTCCGCCTTTTTCTTTGCTTCTGCATCAGCTTTCTTTTTGGCTTCTGCATCAGCTTTTTTCTTAGCGGCATCAGCTTTGGCTTTCGCAGCAGCGTCAGCCTTTTTTTTCTCTTCCACTTTCTTTTTGTCCTCTTTGGTTTTATCCACTTTTACGCTTTCCTTATCATCTCGTGTTTCTATTGCCTTGTCCGTAGAAGCGGATTCTTCTTGGGCAGCAGCTTCCTCTGCTGCTGAAGGTTCAGCACTACTAGGTTCACTTTCTGCTTCGGATGAAGATTCTGCTTCTGAGGAAGCAGGAAGCGGTTCCGATTCAGGACCGGAAGATTCAGTCGCATCAGGCATCCCCAAAGCAATGAGGATACTTGAACTTTCTTCGTCTTCTATTGATGGATTTATAAAGGGTATGAGCATTATTATGATGACCAGAACGGAAATCATACTGGTAATCAAAACACTTTTCTTCTTATTTTCCCTCTCGTCGGGGTTTTCGAATTTTTCCATGATACCTAGTATTTTAATGAATGTGGGTACCAAATTAAATGGAACATTCAAGCTATGGTATTTGCTAAACAAACGAAAAAGGAAACTTATTTATTGGATTTAAGGTAATGAATCAACTATAAAGTCCAATAAATAAGTTTCCCATATTAGGGCATGTCATATAAGCTAAAGTGTTATTGGCATACGAGGTATTACTCAATTAAAAAACACTTAGCCGGCTGGATCTGTAGCAAGTATGGCATTAATCTTTAGGGACAAAGCCAAATCCATTACTTTTACCACATGCTCTATCGGCACGCCCTTTTCTGCCACTATGGTTAATGTCAAATCTTTTCTTCTTCCACCTTCTGCTTTGATTTGTTGTCTAACTGCCGAAGACAATTTACCCGAACTGGAAAGTTTTTTACCCGCCACGTACCATTCTCCTTTCCTTGTTATGGAAACAGGTATGGATGATGGTGCTACCGTAGTAGCACTAGATGAGGGCAATTTCAAGTTCAATGCATTCGGGCTAACCAAAGTTGAAGTAAGGATGAAGAAAATGAGCAAAAGGAATATGATGTCCGTCAAAGAGGACATACTGAATTCCGCACTCACCTTATTTCTTCTTTTCAATCCCATTTTCTAAAGTTTTAAGTCGTAGATAATGTATAATAATCATAATAGAACTAGGACTTAAGACTAGCCTGCCGGTTCTTGTAACAAATCAATGAATTCCATAGCGGAAGCCTCGATTTTAAACATGACCTTGTTCACTTTGGATACTAATAGGTTATAGCCTACGAAAGCGAGAATACCTACGAATAATCCAAATGCCGTAGTCATGAGTGCCTGATAGATACCACCTGCCAACTCAGAAGCTTCCGGATTGGATGCCATTGTCTGGAAAGTGATGATCATACCTGTCACTGTACCGAAGAAGCCAATCATGGGAGCTGCTCCAGCAATACTCGCCAAATTAGAAAGGTTTTTCTCTAGTTTGAATACTTCCAAATTTCCAACATTTTCTATGGCGGCGGAAATATCCTTCAAGGGTTTCCCTATACGCATCAGACCTTTTTCCACTACCCTAGCAACAGGAGTGTCTGTTTGTTGGCAAAGTGATCTGGCGGCATTAAGGTTTCCGTTTTGGACATTCATCCTGATGTTATTCATAAAATTTTGGTCAACATTTTCCGCTTTGGAAATGCTGAGGTATCTTTCGATGAATATATAAGTAGCCAAAGCGGACAAAATCAGAAGTATTGCTATGATAGCCATTCCTAGAATACCACCTTCCATGATGACACTCATTATGCTATCGGCTTCTCCTTCGGCAGCATCCTGAAATAACAGAATAGGATAATTGAACATAATCTCAAACAGATTTTAATGGTTAAACGATTCGTTTCTATTTATAAATTTATTGGGCTGTAATGTATGGCATTTTTTTCTGATATACTAATAATACCTATATAAACACTAGCTTTGTCCTGTTTATTGTTATAAATGTAATGCCTTTAGATTCCTTTTAACACCGTCGGGAGGCACTTTATTATCCATTGTATGAAATAATTCATTATCATTGGGGTAAATTATATCCGAATTTATCCCAAAATTCAGAATTATAAGACCTAATAATGGAATACTAATACGCAATTGAATAATGTATTTCGTATTGGATATGTTTACTCATTTAGATTAGAACGAGGCACAAAACGCAGGCGATGCCTTAGCATCGGCGAGTATTTGTAACGAAGTAATCATCTGAATGAGTCCATTTATATACGAAAGGTATTGTTCAATTGCGTATAAATATCTAAAAGCCGATATTGTGCTAATTATTATTAATAATCTGATGTTGAATATGAGACTTGCCATTTTTGTTTTATTGTTTTTTACTTTAGTACATACTGCCTGTGACCCTTCAAAAAAAACAACAGGTAAGAATGCCGACAAGAATGCTTGTAGTAACTTGGTCAAACTTGAAGTTGAAAATTTCAATGAATTATCTTCGGATAATTATAGTTTAGAATCTGTCAGACAAGAAAATGGAAAATTAATGGCGGAGGTAATCACGACCGCTGACATTTCTTCATATAATCTATATTGGAATGGTACTACCATGAAATCCCAGCCGCCAAAAGCGAATGTTAAAATCGTTGTGGATTTAGCTGATGCGGTCACTAGTGCAAAAAAACAAACGCTCTGTTTTGATTTGGAAAAAATGATGCCTTCCGGACAAATCTATCTTTATTTTTTGGATGATGAGGAAACTTTCCTGTTTGAATTTTGAGAATGAATACGAATTCCTATTAAATAATTAGCCATCGAAATATATTTTATGTAAATTGGACTTCATCAGGATTTCTTGATTATTAATTTCCTATCAAATGGTAAAAGAAAATATTCTAAAGATAATCCTATCCCTACTATTCTTCATTTCATTTTCTCGGAGTGATGCCCAGTTTATGAATTATTCCATTAGTACCGGGCAAAGCCATTCTATCCTGCCCTTTGAAATGCACAACGATTTCATTGTGCTTCCTGTTTTATTGGATGGAAAACTGCCTTTGAAATTCATCCTTGACACCGGTGCATCCCACTCTATGGTCATACATAAGGAATGGACGGATTTACTGGGAATAAAGTATATCCGGAAATTACAAATCAGGGGTGTGGACAGAGCTAAAATGGTGAATGTCCTCGTCACTGAAGCCGTGGATTTAGAACTGCCGGAAGTCATGGCAAAAAATCAGAATTTATTGGTTTTGGAAAATACTGAAATAGAATTCAATAAATATTCCGGTATTTATATCGATGGAATTTTGGGCATGGATCTTTTTAAAAAATTTATTGTAAAAATAGATTATACCAGTCGTTTTATTTATTTATTCGAAAGGGATAAACATGAACTTAATTTAAAGAAATATAATTCCGTTCCTATTTCTCCAGAAGAGGAACGGATGTATGTAACTGATACGACCTCTATTAAAAACAATATCCGTTCTGAAGTAAAATGGCTGGTTGATTCGGGAGCAGCATTGACCGCTTTATTACAAATCAATGAATCGGATAGTTTATTATTGCCACAAGAAAAAGCACCCGGGAATATAGGTCGTGGATTGGGTGGTTTTATCTTGGGATATTTGGGAAGAATAAAGGAAATAAATTTTGGTGGTTACCAATTTGAAAATGTCATTTCCAATTTCCAACAAATACCCGACTCTACTTTTTTCAAGGAACATCAGGGAATTCAAAAAGGAATAATCGGAAATAAAATATTAAAACAATTCCATATTATTTTTGATTATAACAATAGATTCATCCATATCAAACCGAATAAGGATTTCAATAAAAAAGGCAATAAGGATTTGAGCGGAATGAGTTTAATCGCTTCCGGATCGAACCTTAACCAATTTAGCGTAGAAGAAGTTTTCCCTAATTCCCCGGCAGAAAAAGCGGGAGTGAAAAAAGGGGATTTCATCAAAAAAATAAATGGAAAACTGACCAGTCTAATGAGATTGGAAAATGTAGAAAAAAAACTTAAAAAAGGAAAAGGCGGAAAAATAAAATTAATTATCCGAAGAGAAAATGAAGAAAAGAAACTCAAGATTAATTTTATGTTGGAGGAGTATTTGTGAGGGTTCACTTAGGGTATTTCAGAAAAGAAAAAAATCCACAATTATTAATAATTGTGGATTTTTTTCTTTTCTGAAATCAATATCAATCCTTTACTCTAATAAAACCTTTTTGGTAATCACTCCTTTCTCAGTTACTATTTCAACAAAATAAACTCCTTTAGAAAAGGATTTTAAATCAATGCTATTAATATGATTCCATGATACTTCATTATGTAAGATTCTTTGTCCTATTGAATTATAAATGGATATTTTATTCAGATTTAAATCATAAGAATTAATATACAATACATCTTTCACCGGATTGGGATAAATATCTATTTGTAATTCATTTGATATTGAATTATTGGATGAAATGATTTCTTCTACAATTGTAGTTTGGGCAGAAAGTCCACCAAAATCAATTTCTTCTCCCAAATGATTAAGCGCCTTAATTCGTATTGGATTAACTATGAAATCCCAAATTCCCGTCATTTTTCCTATCAAATTATCATCTATTACAAATTTGACCCTAGCAATTTTACCACTTCCTGTTTTAGGGTTATGATCAAAGCGAGTAAAAGCAACATCCAATCTATCTTGGGATGGTTGGTCGTAAGAAAAATCAATGATTTCATTTGTTGAGCCAAGCCACGAATCTTGATAAAATATTTCCGTTCCTCCTGCTTTTACCAGATTGGCAGGATATTCCAATGTGAAAGCAATTCCATATAAATCGGCTACTTCTATTTGTGGATCGTTAGGATCTCCAATTATTACATCTGCCCAAACCACCGGAATATCTTCTGTGCTTATCGGATATTCAATGGAATCAAATTCTAAATAAACGAAAGCATCCCCATCCATTTTTAAAGCATTAATTCCATCATGTTCTTTATTATAATTCAATGTAACTGCATCCAAATCGAAAGAATCAATTAATGAATTCCCATCCGTATCAATATGTTTATCGTTAATAATTCCATTTGTTTGAGTAGTCCAATCCGGACAATATTGTCCCTCCCAATTTAATGTAGAATTTGGTCTGAATTCCCCCTGATAACCATAAGCCAATCCTATAGGCAATACATCAAAATTACTTACAATAAAATCCCTATCGGTATCTCCGGGGAAAACACAATCCGTGTTATAACAATCCCATTCACATTCTACTGTTAATTGAATCGTGTCTGAACAAATATCGACGGTATTTAAAATAACCAACTCATAATTTCCTTCCGAAAGTAAAATAGTGATTCCATTAGGATCCAGGCTCAATGTTGGAGCAATGGTATTTATTCCAAAATTCATATTCCCAACATCTTGAACATTAGAAGCATTATAGGAAAGAATAATATTCACGGAAGTGTATAATTCCCAAGTATTATTATCCCACACATTCATAGAATCTATGAGTTCTTCCAAAGAATTGAAAATACCTGAATAAGTATTACTTCCTATTGTCCAAGAATTGAGATTAAGGCTGTTTCCATTCCATATGTTCCCCAAGGAAAATACTAAATTGGTATCTACATCACAGATTTCATGCGTTCCCGTATATAAAATGTCATCTATATAAATTTCATAATTACTGATTTCAGTATAATCTATGGGTAAACAAACGGGGTTTGCAGCATCACAATCTCCTATTGTATTTGCTGTGTGGTTGCTATTCGAAAATAGATTGCATGGTGGGGTAGAACAGCTATCTAGTGAATCAACAACAATTACTTTATAATGAAGGAATGGATTATTCGTGCTTCCAAAAGGCATATCATAAGTAGGAAAAGGAAAATCAAGAGTCCAATTTCTTATACAAAATTCATCTTCTCCTATAAAGTTATTATTTGGAGTATAAGTGAATTCTCCATTAGTGAGTATACCTCC
>JAHDHJ010000129.1:0-7646 GCA_020631375.1 Saprospiraceae bacterium
GAGCACCTCGCTTACACCGAGGGGGTCGGGAGTTCGAGTCTCTCATCGCCCACTAATTTTTTAAAAGCCTTACAAATTAATATTTGTAAGGCTTTTTTAGATTCTGATTCCAAATATACCCTTAGAGCTTAATAATCTTTCTTGTTCCCATTTTAGTATCACTTCTTACTTGTAGTAAATAAACACCTGTCGAGTGATTTGACATGTCAATGGAATACCTATCTCCACTGGCTTTAAATCGGCTTATTATTTTTCCGCTAATATCCATTAACTGTAAATCCAGTGATGAAAAATTATTATTGAATTCAATAGTTAAAGATTCTGAAACCGGATTAGGATGGATGTTGAATAATAAATCCTGTACTATCCCTATACTGCTTACACAAGCGGTCATAGCGGTCATATTTTGTGAATAGGAAGATTCGTTGGTATTACAAATAGTCCTTATCCCGTATTCATGTTCTTTGCATTCCGACAATCCATTGATTACAAAATCAGAAGAAGTGGTAGTTTCCATATTCCATGGAGTTGTTCCAAGTTCCCTGTATTGTACTTCATAGGATACTGCGTTTGTCATGTCATCCCAATCCAAAGAAATACTTGTTTCATTTGTGGACAAAACAGAAATGTTTGCTGGTATGTCGCAAGCTTCACAAAATGTTGTAAATGTAGTACTAAAAGAATATTCGGAAACTTCCGAACTACAAGTCGTTCTGATTTGATATTCATATTCCTTGCAAGCAAGCAGATTAGTTAAAACAATATCCGGAGATGTTACATTCTCTGAGAGCCAGGTACCGGTTCCTACTTCCCTGTATCGGATTTCATATCCAATGGCATCTGTTGCTGTATTCCAATTCAAGTTAACAGAAGTTTCCATAATGTTGGAAATAGCTATTCCTGTAGGAATGGAACAAGAAGTGGTAGGATTATCAATAATATTGAGACAATAATCCTCTACTTCACCATAATCAAAATCCTCAGTACAATAATCCGCAGGGCTATTCCATTTCATGGAAATTCTCATTCGGGTATTGCCAATAAGAGCATTGACGGGTATGGTGATAGGGGAAGTAACTGTAGCCATTGTTCCATCAGGAGTAGAAAAAACCAACTCATCGGCATCCTCAAAATCTCCATCTTGATTATAATCTATCCAAACATTAAAAAATTCAGCGTAGGGGCTTTCAGAATATCCGGGTTTAAGGCTTAGGTCATAAGTCGTTCCGATTTCCAAGTCCGTTCCCATATCAGTATAATTACCATAACCGTTATCATTACCAGAGGGGTTATCCAATGTATTCAGAACTACGGAATCTATCCATTCAAATTCAGAATTCACGCTATTGGATTGGCAATAGGTATTATCCAAACAAGCACCACAGCCAGAAGTTTTGAACATGAAAGTATTGCTGTAATCAGCATTTTCTCCTGTGCAAATTGTCCTGATCCGCACTTCATATTCAGTGCATATCTCCAGATTTGCCAATATCATGCTAGTTCCTGTTACATTGCTAGTCATCCAAGTTGTTCCTGATGCTTCCTTGTATTCCATATCATAGCTGATTGCTGCTAGGACAGAACTCCAGCTGATGTTAGCTTCGCTATCCGTTACTCCGTTTATGTTTATGGATGATGGTGGTTCACAACAACCGTCCGTTTGGAAATCCAGGCTATTCGACCATTCCGTTTGGTCTGCTCCACACAGAGCTTGTACTTGGAATTCGTATTCTGTACATGCTGCTACTCCTGTAAGCGTATAAGGGGAACTTACATTAGTCAATACATTCCAAGTAGCCGCCCCTATTTCTCGGTATCGCAAATTGGATTGGTCGGTTTGTTCTCCTACAGACCAAATAATATCCAGCGATGTATCCAAAAGATTGTCAATTTGTAATGAATAAGGGGTAAAACAACCATTAGGGTCGCAGTTGTTTATGATAGCGGCTAGGGCATTATGTGCATTCAACCTTCCTCCTGTTACAGTTATTCCTGAAAGTGAAGTGTTGGGATCTACTCCATCCAAGATGTATTGCTTTGTCAGTAATGCCGCTGCCGCCGGATCGGATTTTGCTAATGCGGCAAAACTTGGGCAAGGGCTGGAATACATCAAGGCAGCAGTTCCGGCGACATGGGGCGTAGCCCCGGAAGTTCCTCCAAAACCACCATAAGAATCTCCGGAAGTTACTGTCCATGTCCCTGCTCCGAAAGCTCCCAAATCAATTGTGGTTAATCCATATCCTGCTCCATTGACTTTGATATCATCATCATTCATGTTTGTCACGGAAATTAAGAAGTCACTGGAACAACCAGTAGGCAAATCTCCTTGTGTGTCTATATTATAATTAGCATTGGCGGTCGCACCGCAATTGATAATCCCTTCTTCTCCCAATGTATCATAAAACCCACACCACAACGGAGCATCTGCGGGTTGCCCTAAATCCGTTCCCCAAGAAGCATTAGTAGATACTACGAAAGAGCCTTTGACTCCTCCGGTATTATTATAAAGCTGTCTTTCTGTATAACAATATGCATATGCTGCCAATGCGTCCGCTTCATCTCCTCCTCCCTGTATAATCATGATTTTTACATCCCAATTTACACCAGCTACTCCTAATGCATTATTTCCCTGCGCTCCAATAATTCCAGAAACGGGAGTCCCGTGCCATCCTCCTGTGATATTATCTGTTTGATTATAAGCATTCCATCCTTGATAATCATCTGTATAGCCATTGTTGTCATCATCTATTCCATTATCAGGAATCTCATCATGATTGATCCAAAGGTTATCTCCGAAATCCGAATGTCCAAAATCAAAACCCTCATCTATTACGGCTACGACAATGGTATCCCCCAGAGCAGTAAGTCCTCCTGTTGTGATATCCCAAGCCAAATCCATATCGATATCCGCCCCCGGAGTTCCTCCGGATTGTCCTGTGTTGATGTATTGCCATTGATTGGCAAATTGGGGATCATTAGGCGTGGCTCTAAGATTGACAATGTGATTGTATTGGATTTCGTCTATTAGATTACTTTTTTTCAAAGTATTCAAAAATTTTTCTTCATGGATTTCTCCATGATCGAATTCCACTAGATAAATGTCAAATGCAGGAGCAATTTTCTTATTGAGTTTTAATTGGGTTCTTTTACCATCAAAACTTTGATAAGGTTGTAATACCTTTTCTATTGGATATTCTGTTTTGATGAGGAATTGACCTAGTTTGTGTTCTAGGCTTTGTGCTTGGCTAATATTACTTAAACCAATTAAGAACAGAACGGGGATTAAGAATAATAATGTATTTTTCGTCATTGCGGATAGGTATATTGTTTATATACGAACAAATATAAGGCTTCCTTATTGTAAGATACCGTCAGATAGCAGGCAAATCGCACTTTTATTTTCATTATTTCACAGGGACAATAATATAGGGGGTAAATAGGATATCTTACTATTTGATAAATAAGATAAGTTTAGTGTTCCGATTATTCCATTAAAAAATTCATGTAGAATTCCATTTTCTCTTTTATTCCATCAGGACCGTCAGGACCTTTTTTTACGCCGAATTCTGATTTGTCTATTTTGAAATTAACTTGGACATGAAGATGAGATTTTCCATTTCTCATTAATGGAGAAATAAACCCTGAGGCAATGACAGGAATTTTATTTCCTTTCAATTCCATTTCTCCTTTTATTTTTAATTTTGTTTTTCCTCCATTCTTTAATGTCCCCGAATTATCTATTGTTTCAATAAAATCGAAAGTAGCCACAGGGTGTTTTTCACCATCTAAAATAACCGTATGGATAGCATTGTCAAGTCCTGCGTCGCCCATTGTTACGGATTTTATAGGAATGGAAAAATTACCTTTTACTTTATCCAAACTGAATTTATTATCCAAATTTAAATTACCGTTCAATTCTTTTATTTCTCCTACATATCCGTCTATTGGTGATGCGAATTTAAAAAATATCAAGGGTGTGTTTTCTGCAAATGCTCCTGATACTTTCCAATCTTTTTTATAATTAAATTCACCCCAATCATTTTCTGTCATCTCATTTTCATTATCCTCCATTTTTCCAAATTTATTCCAAGGCGTACTTTTTATTGTATTGGGAACAATATCAAATCCATCACCATTTTCTGGATTTTTCATTTGATGAACAATTTGCTCTTCTAGGATGGCTGCCATCTTTTTAAATGCCTTTTCCGGGTCTTTATCTACGACGGGATTTTTAAAATGTGTATAAATGGGGTCGATACAATTGTGTTGGGAATAAATTTCTCCCGTAATAGAATATTTCCCTTTTTTATCCCTATAGGGATACATCGCCAAATGAAAACTACGTGTACTTAAATCCGCATTTATCTTTTTTGTTTTATTAAACCTCACAGTTCCTTTTTCTATTCCTTTTTTTGCAATTTCTAAAAATGCTATTTCATTGAATTTCTTAGGGATTTTTCCTTGTAATTCTGTTATCTTAATTGGTGCGTAAATTTGGATTCGATCTATGCTCCAAACCATTTCATCAAGTCTGGTGTTGTCTTTTTTTTGCTGGTGCATCACCCTTGTTCCCCGAATGAAATTTTTAATTTTATCAATGTTATTCCATCGACCATTAAAATAAGAAACACCTGTGTTATTTCTAAAAACGATTGCGGGAGTGTGGGTAATTTCTTTTGGAGCATTTTCTTTTATTTCTTCAATAATGAATTCCATTTTTTCATCTTCTGCTAATTTTTTAATTTTGGTCAACATCTCATTATTAAATGCTTCATTGACTTCAGAATTAATATCTTGTATAAAAACGATCAGTTGTTCTTTAGGTGTAAAAGAAATAACTCCATCATAACTGAAAAAAGGAAAGACTGAAAAAAGGAAGACGAATAATGTTTTCATAAAAAAGATTTTAATAGAATAACAAAAAGCACATTGTTTCGTTTAAATCTCTCCGCAATAAAAAAGCCATTTTCTTTCCTTCAGAAAATGGCTTTTTTATTCAAAGGAAAAGATTTTATCTAAATACAACTCGTTTATTTATCGGAGCATATTCCGGATTGTCAAAATTAATTTGAATATTGTACATACCCGTAGCCAAGTTTTCCCTATTCAAAGTATAGACCGAATCATTAATATTGGAAATCGTTTTTATTATCTTTCCTAATTGATCCATAATCTGAATGGAATACACTTCATCAATTCCGTCAATTATAATATTTGCCATATCTATTGAGGGATTAGGATATATTTTTACAGCATTGCTGAAATCGATTAAATTGTTTGTAGGTGTAGTCTTGCATGTGACTTCATCGTGTAGGAAATTAATGATCATAGTTTCATAATTCGTATAATGTGGTTCTACACCATAAAAATCCACATGCCCGCCTCCATCTACGGAATAAAAATCACTGGGGATTCCTAAGTCCTGAGCTTTGGCATGAATGAAACTGCTGCCCTCCATGGATACCAAGTCAATATTAAAAACTTGAGCAAAACCATAACCATAAGGAACAGTATCATCATTGTCTCCATGTACACTTACTACCGGTGCTCCTCCCTCTTCCATAAAACTAACTTTATGTAATGCTCCCGAATGATTTACAACAGCTTGTATGGCAGATGAAACCCCTTGATGGGAGTCGCCGGGTAAGTCGGTATTTCCTTCGAGCCCACCATTATTATCTAATACAGATGTGAGGTAGGATGGAATATTAGTTGTTTCAGGAGTAATGTATGCAGCATGCAATGCCACAATAGCACCAGCTGAAATACCTCCTGCATAAATTAAATCCGGATGGATGCCATAGGGATTTCCATCTGTAATCGAACTTTTTCTCAAGAACCTGACTGCCGCTTTCATATCCGAAATGGCTTTCACAACAGTATCTAACATCTTAATAGAATCCGGAATTCCTTGGGCAAGGCTGTAGAGCCTATAATCAATAGCTGCCGTTACGTAACCTTTTCTTGCGTATCTTTCGCAAAATCCGGAAACTTCCGCCCTGCTTCCTCCGATGAAACTTCCCCCAAAAGCATAAATAATCACAGGTCTGTCTGTTCGACTATCTCCATCGGGAGTATAAATGTCCATTTCTAAAACTTCATCCAAGCCCAGACCATTTACGTTTTCACCGAATTGTACAGTTACCTTACTAGTCGTCGTTGCAATTTCATTCAGGTATCTGAATTCATCACAACCCTGAGCAGATAATTGGGATTGGAATATTATGAATAGGAATAAAAAAACAAGTGTAAAGTATTTCATAAAAATGGATTTAATGATTAAAAAGGTATTGTTACTTTTAAGGGCTGACCCAAATATAATACTTATTCTACTTTCTGTGTCAAAAGCGAAATAAAGGACTTTTGGTTTATGGCTAAATCTATTCGATGATGAGCTTATTTGAATAAAAAATTCCAGAGAAATTTAGGACTCCAAAAGACTTGATCTTTATTATGTTCATCATAAGAATCTGTCAGCAATTTTTGGACGACCCTATTGTTGCCTATTTTTCGAATGGCAAATTTCATAAGCCACGGGCGACTGAAAAACATTTGTACCCAACGACTGAATTTTAATTCTTTCCACATCAGCCTATAGATTTCCTTATCATAAGCTTGATTAAAATGGTCGGAAAAATTATTTTTTTCAAAACATTTTTTGATATGCTCACCTGCAACACGTCCGCTTCGAATAGCATTGCCTACGCCCTCTCCTGATAGAGGGTCTATAAGCGAGGCGGCATCACCTAAGAGTAAAAATCGCTCTCCTGAAATTTTACGTTTTTTGGATCCGAGAGTAAGCCCATGACCTTTGATAGTTTCCGAAGCTTTGGCATCCTTGAAACGCTCTTGGAGTACAGGACTGGAATTGATTGCTTTTTGTAAAATTTCCCGAAGGTTCAATTTTTTTTCTGACACAATCGATGACAATACACCCAATCCTACATTGGCAGTATTATTCGGTAAGGGAAATATCCAGAAATAACCGGGCAACAAGTCATCCAGAATATAGAATTCCATAGAGCTTCCCTCATCTATGGGTTTGATATTTTCATAATAAACCCGAAGCCCTGCGGAATAATGTTCCCGTTCCAATTTCCAATCCAATAATTGTTT
This sequence comes from Saprospiraceae bacterium, assembly GCA_020631375.1. Classification (GTDB taxonomy): domain Bacteria; phylum Bacteroidota; class Bacteroidia; order Chitinophagales; family Saprospiraceae; genus JAHDCE01. The sequence goes on from JAHDHJ010000129.1 coordinate 7,117, forward strand.
GGCAACAATGGAATGCGCTCCATCTGCTCCTATGATTATTTTTCCTTGAAGTGTTTTTTCCTTGCCAATAAGTTGTATCCCATCGGATAAACGACCTACTTTTTTAGCCGTGAAATTTTCAATGATATGGATATTCCCTTTCTTTTTTACTTCATCGAAAAGGAGGTTGTCAAAATCCTGCCGTTTGCAAATGTGCATTTCCTTTGTCTCCCCTTTTTGGCGGAAAGGAATATAGAATTTGTCATTATCTTCCGTAATGACATGCAAGCCTTTGGTAGGAGCCGTTTCCGACATTTCGAGAAAAGAGCCTTGTAATGTTTCGGACAAATCCGACAATTGGTTACACACATCCCAACTCAAAGCATCTCCACAGATTTTGTCCCTGGGGAACTGGGATTTGTCTATAAGGGCAACCTTGAGATTGGTTTCTGCTAACTTCAAGGCACAGGATGTTCCTGCGGGTCCCGCTCCTAGGATAAGTACATCGAATTGCTGCTCTGTTTTGTCCAATACTGCTTGGGTTCTTTTAG
>JAHDHJ010000129.1:7746-12323 GCA_020631375.1 Saprospiraceae bacterium
GTAACTTCGATTTCTATGGATTTTCATAAATATGGCTATACTGCCAAGGGGGCTTCCTGTATTTTGCATAAGGATCGGGCATTGCGGAAATATCAGATTTATACCTGTTCGGAATGGTCGGGTTATTCCTTGGTGAATCCGACAGTGATGTCTAGCAAAAGCGGAGGTTCTTTGGCGGCTTGTTGGGCGAATATGAATTATTTGGGTTTTGATGGATTCAAATCAATCGTGGAGGAAACGCAAGGAGCGAAAATCAAGGTTGAAAATGCAATTCGAGAAAATCCATATGTGGAATTGTTGGGTGAACCTGTTATGAATATGTTGGCTTTTTCTAGTGAAAAAGTGGACTTGTTTGCCTTAGCGGCAAAAATGAAAGAAAAAGGTTGGTACATACAATTACAATTCCGACACGGGATTTCCCCAACCAATATTCACCTTTCAATCAATCGTGCGAATGTCGCCCACATTGATGATTTTATTTCTGATTTAATGGCATTGCTTAATGAATTGGCAAAAAACGGAACAGATGGAAATCTTCCTTTCCCAAAGGAATTCATAGATTCACTTACGCCAGAAATGGTCAACGAACTTAAGGAGGGCTTAGGCGTTTCTGATGGTGAAGCTCCAGCGGATCTGACCTTGGTGAACCGGATTTTGGATGCTGCATCCCCAAGTACAAGGGATATGATTTTGAAAGAATTCGTGAATGGTTTATTCAGATGATGGATATTGCCCAATATATCTTCATTTGTTTTTTGCCTTATTTACTTTTGCGTTTGTCCCGATTGTCAAAATTGGAAAGTATTTTGAGTCCTGTAGTTTTGTGCTATGGTGTAGGCTTGGCAATCGGCAATTTTTTTCCTGATTTAATTTCTTCCTCGATTACGGGAATATTGACACAAGCAACGATTGCATTGGCAATTCCCATGATTTTAATGACTTCCGATTTCAAGGCATTTTTGAATGGAACTCGCAATATTTTATTATCGTTTTTCATTGCGATTTCCGTTGTGTTTTTAATGTGTGTTTTAGGTGCATTTATTTTTAATGAGCAAACGGAACATGCGGCAGATGTCGCAGCAATGTTGGCTGGAGTTTATACCGGAGGAACACCAAATATGTCAAGCATTAAAATGGCAATAAATGCGGATCAGAATATTTTCGGGATTTTAAATATTGCCGATATTATTATGAGTGGCGCTTATCTTATTTTTTTGACTTCCATCGGTCCGGTTTTTTTTAGAAAAATATTGCCTGCATTTAAATTGGAAAATAAAGAAGATGGAAGACCAGAAATTGAAGAAATAAAAAATGAATGGCAAGGTTTTTCATTTATTGAAAAAATAAAAAATTTAATTGTTCCGATTTTATTGGCTATCTCAGTTGTTGTTATTTCTGTAGGAATTAGCTATTTGATTTTTCAAGAAATCAAGGAAGCTTTATTCATTATTTTGATAACTATTTTAGGGACTTCTATTTCATTTTTCTCTTTCAGCAAAAAAATAAAAGGAGCTTATGAAGCAGGAGATTATTTGTTATTAATATTTTCTCTTTCTCTCGGAATTCTGTCAGATTTTTCTGCAATAAAGGATTCTAGTTTTGGTATTTTAATGTTTACGGGGTTTGTATTGTTCGGAGCTATTTTTTTACATTTATTATTATCGAGAATATTTAAAATAGATGCGGATACGGTAATGGTCACTTCTGCTGCTTGTATTTTTGGACCAGTTTTTATTGGGCAGATTGTTTCTGTCATGAAAAATAAATCCATGCTCGTCCCAGGTATGGCTATGGGAGTAATGGGATATGCAATCGGAAGTTTTTTAGGAATCTTTATTCATTATTTATTAAGCTAAAAAAGTACTAATGATATACAGTTGGACTCCTATAATAGAAACAGAAAGATTACTCCTTAGAGAAAGGACCGAGGAAATATTAAATCGGGCATTAATCGAATTTCCGGAAAAAAAACAAATGATTTTTTTAGGAATTGATGATTTGGAAGAATTCAATAAATTTAAAAGTGATTTGAAGAAAGGCTTGACAACTTATTGGATTTCTTTTAAAATGTGGGATTTATTGTTGAAAGAGAATCTGGAACATATCGGAGGTTGCGGATACCACACATGGAAAGCCTTTAACCAAGTTGCAGAAATTGGATATGGATTGAGGAAAGAAGAAGTAAAAAATAGGGGATACATGTCCGAGGCAATCGAAAAAATAATCCAATACGGATTTGAAAAAATGGATTTGAATAGAATCGAAGCATTTGCTAATTTAAAGAATACGCCCTCAATATTGCTCTTAAAAAAATTCGGATTCACACAAGAAGGTTTGCTAAGGGAACATTATAAAAAGGGAGGAAAAATAGAAGATTCAGCCGTTTTTTCTTTGCTCAAAAGAGAATATTTTCCTTAATAGAAAGTTGTTTGCCAATATTTACCAAGTTCTTAACACCTTTTATATCCAAATTAAGAAAGCAATTCCGGATAATGCATTAAATTTAACTTAAAGGAAAAATCATATTAGAACTATGAGAATTATAATTTGCATATTTATTTTATTCGCACAATCTTTTACGGCTTCCGCCCAATCCTATGTAACGAAAAAAAATGCACCTAAAAAAGCATTGAAATATTACATGAAAGGAAAGGAACTCAATCGTGCCAATGAAGCAGAAAAAGCATTAAAAGAATTTGATAAGGCGCTGAGAGAAGCTCCCGACTTCATAGATGTTTATATAGAAAAAGCAGCGATAAAAATTACCGAAGGTAATGACGAAGGAGCAGAAAAAGAATTGGAAAAAGTAATAGGAATAGATCCTTATTATAAATCCAAACTACTTTATTCCCTTGCATTCTTGGAACAAAAAAATGGAAAATGTAAGGAAGCAAAAGTGCATTTGGAACAATATCTCAAGGCACCGAAAACAAATGAAACCCTTGTTTCCAAATCGAAAAAACTACTGGCAGATTGTGAATTCGAACTCAAGGCAGGAGCTATTAAAGTGGATTACGATCCCATTCTCATGCCCAAGAGTATCAATACAACGAATCGGGAATACTTCCCCTCTATTTCTGCGGATGGGCAGACCTTTTATTTCACCCGGGTGACTAAAGGACAGGAAGACATATACTTTTGCAAAAAAACAGAGACAGGATGGGGTGAAGCCCAAGCATTGAGCAATATCAACACTCCTGAAAACGAAGCGAACCAATCCATTTCCGCAGATGGTAAAACCATTATCTTTACGGCATGTAATAGACGGGATCAAGGATTCGGAAGTTGTGATCTTTATATATCACAATTTAGAAACGGTAAATGGGAAGAAGTGAAAAATATGGGTGCCGGGATTAATTCTAGTGCATGGGAATCACAACCCTCCATTTCCGCAGATGGTAAATTCCTCCTTTTTACAAGCAGGAGAAAGAACGGAAAAGGAAAGGCAGATATATATTACAGCAAAAGTAACCGTGAAGGAGCTTGGTCTGTGGCAAAACCTATTAAAGGTAATATTAATACCTCCGGAGACGAACAAACCCCTTTTCTCCATCCTGACGGGCAAACGCTTTATTTCAAATCGGATGGACATCCCGGATTCGGAGGACAGGATATTTTCTTTTCCAAAAAACAAAAAGACGGAACTTGGGGCGAACCTAAAAATATTGGGGCACCTATAAATACGAAAGCAAACGAGGGAAGTTTTGTTGTAAGCTTGGATGGAAAAACCGCCTATTTTGACTCCGATATGGAACTTAGCGAAAATGGGGCAGAAAAACCAAGTAAGAATTTACATGAAATTTACTATATAGAACTGGACGAAAAATTAAGACCCGAACCCGTCACTTATGTCAAAGCAAAAGTGATAGATGCAGAAACAAAAAAGCCATTGGTCGCTAATGTGGATTTCATGGATTTGGCGATACAAAAAACACATGCATATAGTACAACAGACAATAGTGGGGAATTTTTAGTTTGCCTTCCTGTAGGAAAAGATTATGGACTCAATGTTTCCAAACCGGAATATCTTTTCCATTCCGAAAATTTTGCATTGAAAGAAAGGGATGATAATAACGAACCTTATGAACTCATTATCGAATTAAAAAGGATTCCCAAGGAGATTGCTGTGCTAAGCGAAAAACCAAATACCATACAAAAGCCTAGCACTAAACCTCTGACAAAACCTACTCCCATTATATTGAAAAATATATTTTTCGCTACGGGTTCTGCCGTCTTAAAAGACGAATCTACCGGAGAATTATTGAAATTGTACCAGCTGCTCAATGAAACACCCAAAATGAAAATCCAAATCAATGGACATACGGATAATGTAGGTTCTGATCCAGATAATTTGGCATTGTCCCAAAAAAGGGCAAAATCAGTTTATGATTATTTAATAGGAAAAGGGATTGCTGCTTCCAGATTGAAACATGAAGGTTTTGGAAAAAATCAGCCCATAGATACCAACGAGACCAAAGAGGGTAGGCAAAATAATAGGAGAACCGAATTTATCATTATTCCATAAGGAATGATGAATTAATAAATTGCGTTTTTAGGGGCGGTGATTTTTATTTCAG
>JAHDHJ010000130.1 GCA_020631375.1 Saprospiraceae bacterium
CCCAAGATATAACCCTTACCTATAGCAACCCCCCAGCGTCAGGAACATTGGATGTCAATGGACAATCCTTTGCTATCGGTACAAGTCCACAAACCGTAACACTAACAGGCCTTACTGCGGATGGAAATGGAGTAGATGTGACTTCAAACTTTTCTGCCGATACAGGTTGTTCCGATACAGATGCTAATTTATTTACTGCTCCTGCAAGTTGTGCGGTTGGCTGCAATCCCGACAATGGTATTTGGGATTAAGCCCCTTGTATTTAGTTCATTCGTTCATGTAATAAAAGGAATTGTATCCTATGTCATACCAAGTAAAAATAAAATGCTTTTTATTCTTATTATTATTCATTGGAATAAATATACAATCCTATACACAATGTACCCTTACCGCCACTTCTTCAGGTGGAAATGCTACCTACACCCAAATTTATGTCTTGGTTGATGCCAGCAATGACATCGTAGCTCAAAATTCCACAGGAACTTTCACATCCGTCCCTGCCGGTTCATACCAAATCCATGCTTTGAATTATGACCCTGCCGATCCGCCAAACCCATTACCATCAGGATTAATTGGTATGCCGATTAGCAATGTTGGATCCATAACAGCGGGATGTTTCAATTCGGATTTCTTGACAGACTTTGTCACAAGAACATGTACTAACCCCGCATGCGTCTCCACGACTTCTATTTGTGAAAACGCAACAATAACAGCTACATCATCCGGAGGGAATGCTGCATACACACAAGTTTATGTCCTTGCAGATGACAGTGGGAATTTCGAAGCACAGAACACTACAGGAATTTTCCCTACTACCGGATTTACAGCTGGAGAAACCTATCATGTCCATGCACTCAATTACGATCCTGCCAATCCACCTTCGCCGCTTCCTAGTGGGATGACTATCGGCGATCCACTCACAAATATTACAGGAGGGTGTTTTAATGCTGACTTTTTAACGGATTATGTTTGTTTTAATATCATAACTTGTACTTGTACTCCCTCTGATGTTTGTGAAGGAGATGATATTACGGCCACTTCCTCTGGAGGAAATGCTGCCTATACCCAAGTATATGTCCTAGCGGATGACAGTGGGAATTTCGAAGCACAGAACACTACGGGAATTTTTCCTACAGCTGGATTTACAGCTGGAGAAACCTATCATGTCCATGCACTCAATTACGATCCTGCCAATCCACCTTCGCCGCTTCCTAGTGGGATGACTATCGGCGATCCACTCACAAATATTACAGGAGGGTGTTTTAATGCTGACTTTTTAACGGATTATGTTTGTTTCAATATGATAAGTTGCATTTGTACTCCAACAACCCATTGCTTTGGCACTGATATTATAGCAGAAAAAACAGGATTCAATGCTGCCTATGAATTAGTATATGTCTTGGCAGATGATAGTGGAAATTTCATCACTCAAAATGATAGCGGAGTTTTCACAACTCTAAGTCTTACTGTAGGCAATACCTACCATGTCCATGCTCTAAACTATGATCCTGCTGACCCACCAAGTCCGCTACCTAGCGGAATGACATTAGGAGATCCTTTAAGCAATATTACGGGAGGATGTTTCAATTCTAATTTCCTTACGGACTTTCTTTGTTTTGAAATAGAATGTTGTACAACGAATCTAGGCTTTGTCAGAGATAATTAAATTTTAATTCAATTACATTGTTGTAGTAAAAACACTCTTTGTATAGAAATGCAAAGGGTGTTTTTATTAATGATTGGAACTAAAATAGAATTAAAAACGTCCTTATAATAAATTTAAAACAGAGTACATTCACATGATTCATTTTGAAGAAATAACCAGGGACAATCTTGATTCTTTCCTAAGATTGGAAGTCCATGAAAATCAAAAAGACCAAGTAGCATCCAATGCTGCTTCTATTGCCCAAGGAAACTATTCAGATAAGGCTTGGTTCCGAGGAATTTATTTTAATGAAACACCTGTTGGCTTCGTCATGCTTTCCTTGGATTATGTGAAAAAAGAATATTGGGTTTCTAGATATATGGTTGGTAAGGATTTCCAAGGGAAAGGATATGGGAAAATAGCTTTGCTAAAAATCATTGATTTTATGAAAACACTCCCGGATATAACAGAAATATTATTGACCTATGTTCCCAAAGAAAAAAATGGGGCAGATGGATTTTATAAAAAAATCGGCTTTATTGATACAGGAGAAGATAGGAAAGGCGAAATCGTAATGAAATACCTGATTGGGTAAAATGAATTTTCAATAGAAATTGCAAAAAACCTAAATAATTATTAATTAAGCATTGGCATTCATCTATTTTCCACACTCATACGTCTTAATAAAGAGGAAATAATGCTTATTTTTCGGATATTTGGATTATGATTATAGACATCCTATATGCTGCGGTTTTGGGTTACGGGCTTTATGTCGGTTTTTCCAATGGTATCGTTAAGACTATCTTTACGGTCTTGTCCATCGCTATTGGGATATTGGTCATGGCACATTTCTATGAGCAAACAACGGAATTGCTTAAGGATCTTTTTAATTATCATAATTCTATGATGATTTTTGCAGGAATGTTCGTAACATTTTTTGTTACGATGCTTATTCTTAGATTAATTGGACGACAAATAGAAAACATTCTGAAAGTCGCGAAAATCAATTTTGTGAATCAAATACTTGGAGGAGTTGTGATGGCTGGATTATTCACAGTGGTTTTCAGCATCATAGTTTGGTTTTTAGTGGAAGCCCGAGTCCTCAATGACCACGCAGATTCGAAAACCTACCCTATTCTGAAAGAAGTTCCGGGAAAAGCTAAAATCGCTTGGGCTAAAGTCAGTCCTGCCGTCACCGATTTATGGCACAATATGGCGAAAGCCTTGGATCAGGTCGGAAACAGTACGGAAACAATAAACATAGACGATTTAGGCGGCAAAGAATTCGAAATCAAAGACCTAAGTGGAGACGAAGATACTTCTAATTGATAATTACGATTCATTCACCTATAATCTCTATGACTATTTTTTGCGGCTAGGGACTGAATGTACCGTTGTCAGAAATGACGAATGGACAATGGAGAAATTCCTTTCCCATGATTTTGATGGACTGGTCTTATCTCCCGGACCCAAAAAGCCTTCCGATGCCGGATTACTCATGCAACTCATTGATGCATTCCATGATAAAAAACCCATTTTGGGAATTTGCTTGGGACATCAGGGAATCGGAGAATATTTTGGTGCGGAACTTGTAAAATCCTCTCTGCCCATGCATGGCAAAACTTCTGAGGTTTACCATAATCATTCATTATTATTCAATAATATCCCCTCTCCTTTTGAGGCGATGAGGTATCATTCCCTTATTTTGAAAAACCTTGATACTTCTCCACTAATTGCCACTTCTTTTACAAACAATAAAGAAATCATGTCCCTTTCCCATAAAACGCTTCCCATACATGGAGTACAATTCCACCCAGAATCTATTTTGACTCCATTCGGTCTTCATATGTTAAATAATTGGTTGAAAAGTATTATTATTTCCTAGTATTCAATAGACAATAACTAACTTCGCATCGTTATTTGAATAATAGAATTTTTCCTTATGGTGGTACGATTCATTCTTTGCCTTACTTTAATCTGTTCTTCTTTTCAAGTCGCTTTTTCGCAAAAAACGGATGAAGAACCTAGCAAATTCCAAAAGCTTTTCATTCCTTCGGATACACTGAACAAGGCTCGTCTGTGGGCATTGAATGGAACTGCTGTTGCTGGATATACGGGTGTGGTTTTGGCATTGGATCAAATATGGTATGCCCAATATCCCCGTTCCGGATTCCATACTTTCAATGATATGGGAGAATGGGAGGACATGGATAAAATGGGACATCTTTACACTTCCTATATGGAAAGTAGAATGACTTCCCAAATCTACCAATGGTCAGGCCTGAGTAGGAAAAAAGCAGCATTCACCGGTTTTGCTTTGGGAACGATATTCCAAACCACATTGGAAACGCTGGACGCTTTTTCTACCGAATGGGGATGGTCTTGGGGAGATGTCGCATTCAATACCGGAGGAGGACTAGTATATCTCGGTCAGGAATTATTATGGAAAGAACAACGTATCCAACTCAAACTATCTTCTTGGAGAAGCAAACTTGATGAGATTACAATTATTTCCGAGGATGGAATGCACAGTATCAGCCTAAGAGAAAGAAGAAATTCCCTTTATGGAACCAATATCGGACAAATCATTATAAAGGATTATAATGCACTCACTATATGGGCTTCCGTAAACGTGAGTTCTTTTATGAAAAATAAAAATACAAAATTCCCAAAATGGCTGAACATAGCTGTAGGATATGGTGCCGAAAATGTCTATGGCGGTTTCTCCAATATATGGGAAGATGATGAGACGGGAGCATTATATTCCCTTGATGCAAACGACTTTCCCAGATACAGACAATTTTTCCTTTCCTTCGATGTGGATTTGACTAAGATTCCTGTAAAGAATCGTTTTATCAAATCTATCCTAGCAGGTCTGAATATATTAAAAATACCATCACCTTCCTTAGAGGTCAATACATTGGGGAAAGTAAAATTCCATCCTTTTTATTTTTAAGGATACTATTTAATAAGGATAAATTTGGGCTTCGTTTTTGCATCATCATATCTTCCATAGCCAATATATTGATTCCATTCATTTTTTCCAATGACTATAAAGTTAAGGTTTGCACAACCTTTTTTTTAATCATTGCATCTAAGAGGATAGAGTGCATTCCTATATTTCTTATTGATAATTAAATCCTATACCATTATGAACAGGAATATTTTGCTATGCCTAATACTAGGCGTATTCTTATCGTCGTGCCATAGTTATTCTACCAGAGACAAAAGCAAAGATTTTGGAATTAAAAGCGATACCTCTCTTGAAGAAGAAAAAATAATTGCACCAAGAACAGAACAAGCTCCAGCCAAACCGATGCCCAAGACTAAGGCAATCGTAAAAAAAGAACTACCACCGCCGCCGCCGCCACTAGTTATGATAGAAGAAGTAATGGATATAGGTGCGATAGAATCAGAAGAAGATATTGAAGAAGAAATAGAGCCAGGAATAATAACTGGCAACTTTACGGATCAAGAAGAATATGCCACGATAACAGAAAATGAATTTTTAAATCCAAAAAACGAAGCACTTTCCACATTTTCTATTGATGTGGATAATGCTTCATATAGCAATGTAAGACGCATGCTGAGTTATGGCTCCATGCCTGACGCCAACTCTGTCAGGATAGAGGAAATGATTAATTATTTCACTTACGACTATGAACAACCCAAGGGCAAAGATCCTTTTTCCATTACTACGGAAATTAATGAATGCCCTTGGAATAAGAAAAATAAATTATTGCACATTGGGCTGCAAGGATATAAGGTAGATTTTTCCCAGGCTCCTGCCAATAATTTGGTTTTCCTTTTGGATGTTTCCGGATCGATGAACGATGCGGATAAATTATCCTTGGTCAAGGAATCTATGGAAATGATTTTGGGAGAATTAAGGGAAGAGGACCGAGTCGCAATTGTGGTTTATGCAGGTGCTGCGGGTTTGGTTTTACCATCGACTTCAGCTAAAGAAAAAGGAAAAATCATGGCTGCCATTGACAAGTTAAGTGCAGGTGGTTCTACTGCGGGTGGAGCAGGAATCCAATTGGCTTATAAAACGGCTAAGGAAAATTTTATCCGCAAAGGAAACAACAGGATTATTCTTTGTACAGACGGCGATTTTAATGTAGGAGTTTCAAGTAAATCAGGCTTACAGGATTTAATTGAAGAAAAAAGAAATGAGGGTGTTTTCTTGACGGTTCTAGGTTTCGGAATGGGAAATTATAAGGATAACCGTTTGGAAACTTTGGCAGATAAAGGAAATGGGAACTACGGTTATATCGACAATTTAAATGAAGCTAAAAAAATGTTGGTGGATGAAATGGGCGGTACCTTTTTGACCATTGCGAAAGATGCCAAAATCCAAGTGGAATTCAATCCTGAATTTGTAGAATCTTATAGATTGATTGGTTATGAAAATAGAAAATTAGCGAACCGGGATTTTGATGATGATACAAAAGATGCAGGCGAGTTGGGAGCAGGACATTCGGTTACTGCCTTATATGAAATTGTTCCGAAAGGAAAGAATTCTTCTAAGGATGAAAATAATTTAAGATACCAATATCGAATTACTAAAAATACTGGAGGGGAAGAATTCGCTTATGTGAAATTCAGATATAAAAAACCTGATGGAGATAAAAGTATTTTAATGGATCACACGATTTTAAATTCAAATAATAATTTATCCAATGCATCCGAAAATTATAAATTTTCTGCCGCCGTTGCAGGATGGGGTTTATTATTAAGAAATTCAAAATTCAAGGAAAACGCCACTTATAAAATGGTTTATGATTTAGCAGATAAATCCAAGGGGGAAGATCCTTTCGGTTATAGAACCGAATTTCTTTCTTTGATAAAAAAATCAGAAAATTTATCCGGAGGAATTATTGAGGCACATCGTTGATAGATGTTAAGGTTTAGGGATACTTAGATTTTTAGATTGAAAAAGTAGCAAGGAATAATTTCTTGCTACTTTTTATTTTTTTAAATTATAACATACTACAATTGTTGTCAGCCATGTAAGAAAACAATCTGCAAGTAATTTTTTAGCATTCCAACTTGTAGCTAAATAAGAATCCATTTGGAATTGCTTGTAATAAATAAATGGAAACCCTATTTCGAATCTATTAGCTTCTCCTATAGTCAACGGACTTATTATATAAAGCAGCATCAAAAAAGATATGGAAAAGAATATTAGGATAGAAAGCAATGTTCCTTTTGTTAAAAAAATAACGAATGATATTATTCGATCATTTTTATCTTCAACTAAATTATCATATCCAGTGTCTAAAATTTCATTATTCATTATCGCATTTAATCAATAAACCAAAATAGCCCCTTGAATAAACCCGGCGCCCATACCTAATAAAGCACCGATTAAAATTAACTTCCATTCATCCTCTTTAAAAACAGGACGCATAAAACCAAGAAATTCATCCGCAGGTAATTCATACATTTTTTCCGCAACTGTATGTTCAATATCCAATGCATTTTCCGCATAAGCAAAAACTTCTGTAATAGATTGAGGCAATTCCTGTCGAAAAGAATCCACGACCATTTGTTTGATATTATGATAAGTTTTCGTGCCAGTGGCAATTTGTATAATCGCACGATTCAATCCCGCCGTTTTATCAATAACATTATTCACATGGCTTTCCACTAAGTCCACGATTTGGTCAGTCGCTTTTCCATAAATGATATTGTCAAAAATATTCCGCATTGTAAATAAACGATTAGACAAAACCTTTCCGAATTCTCTGGATACTTCCTTTTGTCTTTTCATCAATAAACCTTGAAAAATAATGGGCCCGAATTTAATCGGTTTCTCTGGCTCGAAAATCATTTTAAGGGCGATGAAATTCGTAAGGTATCCAATGATTAATCCGCCTATCGGCAAACTCATCCAAGCCCAAGAATAATCCTCAATGAAATACCAGATTACCATTTGTACAATACCGAATAAAAAGCCGAAATAAAAACCCGATTTTTCAATGAATTTGAATTCCTCCTCTCCGCAACGGAGGAATAATTCATTCATGATTCCTCGGTCCGCATTTATTTCTTCCAAGACCATTTCCTTGACATCCCATAAATCGAGAATGTCTTCCCTGATGTTTTCCATAATGCTTTCCACCGCATTTGGGAATTCATCTATTGCAGTTTCGATGATTTTTTCCTTGCGGTTTTTAGGTAAGGTTGCCCAAAGCAATGGCACATTTTCTTTCATTGCCCTTTCCATCGTTCCACGGGCGAGCGTCCTGACATTCGTTTCCATTTCCTCAGCCACTCTATCCGGATTCAATTTCCCGAAAACTTCCTTAATGTCGATCAGATGTTCCAAAATCATATCCGATGACATACTCGCCATTTTTGTGGCTTTCAATGGAATGATTCCTTGCCAACCCAATCTCATCCAGGCTTTCTTTTCACTAAAAACCCAACCTTTGAATTCGACAGGGTAAAAAGTCATTTGTATGGCGAGCTTATTCGTCCACCAGCCAACGATTGCCGCAGTAATGGGAATCACCAAATAAATGAGCCAGGGCTCGATTATCGGATACCATTCGGATATGATTGCTTTGATTTCCTCCATTTGTATCTGCTAAAGTATGAAATATACTTGTTTTTAATCCTATAAATGAAAAATGTCCAGCTTCCGACAGAATAACATTGTACATATAAGTTACCTTTATGCCTAATGTCTGAACGTCCAAAAATAGATGTGGTGATTCCCGCTTTCAATGAAGAAAATGCCATTGGCAATGTTCTTCGGGATATTCCTAAGGATTGGGTGAGGGAAATCGTGGTCTGCAATAACCTGAGTACGGATAAAACGGCTACAGTAGCCAAGGAAGAAGGTGCGACTGTGGTAGATGCTCCGATAAAAGGCTATGGAAATGCCTGTCTTTTCGGCTTGGCACATATTGCAAAAAAGGAGGATAAGCCGGACATCATTGTTTTCCTTGATGCAGATTATTCCGATCATCCTGAAGAATTGCCAGACATCGTCCGACCGATAATAGTAGAAGATTATGATTTGGTTATCGGGACAAGAGCATTGGGCAAATTGGAGAAAGGAGCGATGACACCACAACAAGTTTTCGGCAATTGGCTTGCCACCAATCTTATCCGCTTATTCTATGGTTATCATTTTACGGATTTAGGACCCTTTCGGGCAATTAAATACGATAAGCTCCTAGCTTTGGATATGAAAGACAAAACCTATGGATGGACGGTGGAAATGCAAGTAAAGGCTGCCAAACAAAAAATGAAATGTACCGAAATTCCCGTTAATTACAGGGTAAGAATCGGTTTTTCCAAAGTATCCGGAACCATTAAGGGGACAATAGGAGCAGGACAAAAGATTTTGTGGACGATTTTCAAATATCTGTGAACTAGGTATTCAGATGTAAAGGTATTTAGATTTTTAGACAGACATTGCGGATAAATCGCAATGTTATAAAGTATTAATTTTATACTAAAAGCTATTGCGGATAAATCGCAAATCAATCATTGATATACAATGTTAGACAATATCTGTTTCATATTATTATGTATTTATTTTTCGGCATTTACCTATATCATTTTGTACTGTTTGTTACAGTTGAATCTGCTATATTTTTATAGTAAGAATATTAAAAAATACAAGGATGAGCATAAGAAAGTAGCTTTGGGAGATAAGGAATTGCCTTTTATCACAATACAGCTGCCTTTGTTCAATGAATTATATGTGGCAGAAAGATTAATTGACAACATCGTCCAACTGGATTATCCAAAAGATAGGTTTGAAATACATGTCCTTGATGATTCCACAGATGAAACAGTAGGGATTTGCAGAAGAAAAGTAGAAGAATACAAAGCCAAAGGTTTCGATATAGAGCATATCACCCGTGAAATCAGAACGGGTTATAAAGCCGGAGCTTTAAAAGATGCGACACATTCTGCCAAAGGAGAATTCATTGCGATTTTCGATGCGGATTTTCTTCCTAAAAAAGATTTTTTGAGACGGACCATCCGCCATTTTGAAGACCCCGAAGTTGGTGTGGTACAAACCCGTTGGGAACACATTAATCAGAATTATTCATTACTTACCAGATTGCAGGCGATTCAGTTGAATGTACATTTCACCATAGAGCAATTGGGTAGGCGAGCGGCAGGATGTCTTTTGCAATTTAACGGTACGGCGGGCGTTTGGAGAAAACAAGCCATCGAAGATGCGGGTGGTTGGGAATCCGATACTTTGACAGAAGATTTGGACTTAAGTTATCGGACACAGCTCAAAGGCTATAAAATAGTTTTCTTGGAACGTGTAGGCGCACCGGCAGAATTACCCGCAGAAATGAACGGTCTGAAATCCCAACAATTCCGTTGGCAAAAAGGAGGGGCGGAATCCGCAAGGAAACTTATTCCCACCATTTTGAAATCGGACTTATCCTTTTTACAAAAATTCCACGGAATCGGACACTTGCTTTCCAGTAGTGTTTTTCTTTCCATTTTCCTTTCAGGAATGATTAGTGTCCCCATTATGCTCTTATTGCCGCGGACGGATTTGAATATGGCTTATTTTACCACTTTCCAATCTGGTTTCCTCATCATAGCGATGGTCTTTTTTGTTGGAAACAGAAGGGCCGAAATGGATAAACCCCTTTGGAAGATTCTATTCAAATTCATCATTCTTTTTCCTGTTTTCCTTGCTTTGTCCATGGGTTTGTCCTTGCACAATTCCATTGCGGTAATACAAGGGCTGAGCGGGAAAAAATCGCCTTTCGTAAGAACACCCAAATTCAATATCCAAGATTTTGCCGATTCCATTAAAAAGAAAAAATATCTTGGTTTCAAACTCAACTGGGTTATCGTGGCAGAAGGAATAATGTGCCTTTATTTCATCTTTGCATTATTCATGGGCATATTTTATGGATATAAGGGATTTGTGCCATTCCATGCGATGTTAGCGATTGGCTTTGGCTCTATTTTCTTCTTTTCTGTGCGGGACTTGAGTATGAAATAAGCATAGCATCGAATAGGCTGTCTGAGATTTATCTAAATTTGAATACATGAATCCGCAATTATCCTTACATTTGCAGGCGATTAGAACATTAATAAAAATCTTCAATTCAAAAGATGAATCTTCACGAATATCAAGGAAAGGAATTATTGGCCGGATACGGCATTACTACCCAAAGAGGTATAATATTAGAGGACATTAATAATCTGGAAACTGCCTATAAGCAATTGGTAGAGGAAACAGGTACTGAATATGTTGTGATAAAGGCTCAGATCCATGCAGGTGGACGAGGGAAAGGTGGTGGTGTGAAAGTAGCAAAGAATTATGAAGAGGTAAAGGAGCATGCGGGGAATATTCTTGGGATGATGTTGAAAACACCCCAAACTCCGGGAGGCATAAATGGCCCTGGGAAAAAGGTGAATAAGGTATTCTTGGCAGAAGATTCATACGCTCCCGATTTTGATGCTTGTAAGGAGTATTATGTTTCCGTAATGATGGATAGGGGGCGTAAGCAAAATGTTATCATTTATTCCACAGAGGGAGGAATGGACATAGAAAAGGTTGCAGAGGAAACGCCGCATTTGGTTCATAAGGAATATATTGACCCTACCTTGGGTATGCAAGGTTTCCAATTGAGAAAAATTGCTTTTAACCTAGGATTGAGTGGTGCGGCATTCAAGGGAATGAGCAAATTTATTTCCCAGTTATATAATGCATTCGTCGGGTCGGATGCTTCATTGTTTGAAATTAATCCTTGTATGAAAACGGCGGATGATAGAATCATCGCTGTGGATTGTAAGGTATCTTTGGATGATAATTCATTATTCCGTCATCCGGATTTAGCCGCTAAAAGAGATAAGACAGAAGAAGATCCTGCCGAAGTGGAAGCTGGGGAATATGGCTTGAATTATGTGAAATTGGATGGTAACGTAGGTTGCATGGTGAATGGTGCAGGCTTGGCGATGGCAACGATGGATATCATCAAGCTTTCAGGTGGAGAACCTGCTAATTTCCTAGATGTAGGAGGTACGGCAGATGCAGAAAGAGTAGAACAAGCTTTCCGTATCATCTTGCGTGATCCGGCTGTAAAATGTATCTTAATCAATATCTTCGGCGGAATCGTAAGATGTGATAGGGTAGCACAGGGTGTAGTGGATGCATATAAGAATATGGGCGACCAAATCCAAGTGCCGATTATCGTCCGTTTACAAGGGACGAATGCGGATATAGGAAAGAAATTGATAGATGATTCAGGGCTGGAAGTCCGTTCTGCTATCATATTACAAGACGCAGCTGATTTGGTGGCAGAAGTTGTCGCTTAATCAGTCGTTTATACTATCTGAAATAAAAGCCATTCTGATTATTCAGAATGGCTTTTATTTTCTCTATTAGGAAAAGGATATTTAGTACTCTACCCGATGGTTTTTAAAAAACACTCCGTCCGAACAGTATTTCAAGGTGAACAAACACCACGCCTTGGCGTGG
>JAHDHJ010000131.1 GCA_020631375.1 Saprospiraceae bacterium
CGAACCATCAGCATTTTCATTAGGAACCAAGGGAGATGATTCTCCATATCCCTTAGCTACCAATCTGCTTCTTGACACTCCCCTTCCTATCAACCAATCGACTACACTTTGTGCCCTTTGCTGTGAAAGCTTCTGGTTGTAACTATCCGACCCCTTACTATCCGTATGGGAACCCAATTCTATAATGATATTAGGATTGTCATTCATTATTTTTAACAATACATCCAGATTGGGAATGGATTCGCTCCTAAGAACTGCGGAGTTATAATCATAAAGGATATTTTCCAATTTAAATGCTACGTTCTTCCTTTTTTCCTTTAGGGAAAGATTGAAAGTCCGATTACAGACCTTATCCGCCCCTTTTGTGCTTTCAGAAGAAGATGCATTCAAATAACCTGCTTTGCTTGCCACTATTCTATATCTTTCCTCCTTTGGCAATTCCAATACGAATTGACCTCTCGAATCCGTGGTCATTTCCTTGAAAAGGACTTCACGCCCCGTAGTGGTTGTATAAATTTTCACCGTAGCACCAGACAAAGCAATTTTACTACTTCCTCCCCCATCTCCGAATACCTTTGCTACGACATTACAAGTTTTAGCAACCGGAGGAGCGATGTAAGTTTTCTTCAGATAGATATCCTTTGTATAAATTTTGCTATCCTCTAGGTTCTTAGTAGTGAAATTATAAACTTCCGTATCATAACCCGGTGTTTTTATTTCTACTTTATAATCCTTGTCGAGTTCTAGGTTTTCATAAGAGAAGCCGTTTTTGGAAGATTTCATTTTTTCTTTTACGACTTCACCTGTAGCCCTATCATAAAGTGTGATTTCAACATCCTCCTTTACCTTCTTATTTTCATCATATACCTTACCCATGACATCTACGATTACGATTTGTTCTAAGTCCGGCGGATTCAATTCAGCGACAAAAACATCATCACAACAAGTCCTTCCGCTAACGGAATAACCACCTACCCTATTGGACACAAAATATGCCTTCGATTTGTCAGGACTCATGGTAAATGAATAATCATCAGCAGGGGAATTCAAAAGGCTTCCTGCATTTTCTGCCTTGCTCCATTCTGCATAATTGACATTATTCCTAAAAGCTTGGAAAATATCCATTCCTCCATAAGACGGATGTCCATTAGAACTAAAATATAGCCTCGGTCGGGCATCTTCATATCCTTCGGCATCATCTATGAACGGGGACATTTCATCACCTATTGTATTAATATTATCTCCTAAATTAACGACATTATCAAATCCGTCACCAGTACCGGTTGCGACCCAAATATCCATTCCTCCTTTTCCTCCAGGTCTATCCGAAGCAAAATATAAGATATTTTCTCCTGAGCTACTTACTGCCGCATGTGGAGTAGAGCTTTTGGAACCGTCAAGATTAATATTCGGCCCCAGTTTCCTTGGTCTTCCCCAATCATAACGATCCCCTCCGGAATTCTTTTCACTTACATAAATAGAACAGTTCAATTCAATACCTTCAACTTGCTCGCAAAGTGTTACATATAATTTGTTTCCGTCAGGAGAAATCGAAGCACTTCCGATGTGGTTCAATCCTCCGGGCAATGCCAAACCGAATTTTTCGACTTCCCTTACTTTTTTCAAATCCTCGACTTTTGCAACATATAATCTGGAAACTGCCGTTTGACCTTCTATCGGAATAAGTTCATCTGTTTTCATTGAAGAAAACAATAATTTACCATCTTCCAAAACAGTAACAGAAGATTCTGTATAACTGCTATTCAATTTCTTACCAAAACCATCCAATTCATTTACTTTGACCAATGGTTCAATCGAACTCCTAGCCATCTTGCATCCTTCAAAAGCTGTTTTCGCCAAGTCCTTATAATGCTCCCCTTCCGCATCATTATATTCTTGGGAAAATTGATATAATGCCTCTTCTGCCTCTTCACATTCACCGGATTGTTTGGACATCATTCCATAATAGAAATCTATCAACGGGTAATCTGCCTTATCCACTTTTCCCCTAAGGATTTTCTTGCGAATGGTATTATAGGCGGAAGCGGCTTTCTTATAATTCCTGCCCAAGCGATATGCTTCAGCTTCGTTATACTTCAATTCCATATTTCCGGAATTCAATTCCAACGCTCTTTTATAATATTCCGCAGCAGAATAATAACTTCCAGCTTCCATTAGGAAGTTAGCCTTATCGGCTAATTCACTCCAAGTTTCCTTAATTTTCCCCGGTTGGGCAACTAAAAGAATGGAAAAGAATAAAAATATTATTGTTGATATATATGTCTTTCTCATGATAAATAATTGGACAAATTTCTTTTTAATGCTAGGTTATATTCTTTTTAATTAAATCTGATACAAGGTAATTCCGGAGTCACTTTTTTCTTGATTTTTCCGACATAACCCAAACTGATTTCAAAACCGCCTTGGTTCCTAGATGCAGGACTCAACTTAGATACGTTGACATCGTAACTCGCCATCAGTTTGGCTCCTCTGTATTCTAATCCCAAATTAGCGATAGCCGCATCTGAAAATCTATACCCAGCACCAAAAATCAATCCTAAATCCGGTGTAAGTTTATAACCCAAGTTGGTTGTAATATTGATCTCGCTAACTTTAGCTTGGTTCATAAATAGGATTTCAGGCAATATTCTAAATTTAGGGTTCTTCGTTTTGAATTCGCCTTGAGCAAATAAGGATGCCTTTCCGGGTAATTTATTGCTAATAGAATCCGTAATGAATTCTTCTTTTAATTTTATCAGGTGTGTGTAAGCGAATCCTATTTTATAATTCATCTTTTCGGATGGATAAGCACTCAAAACAACTCCAGCTCTTATATCACCTCCGGAAGCTTTGGTATTGTTGAATGTTTCCGTAGTTGTCATGGTAGGATCACCATTAGCGTCGAATTGATCCGCAAATTGAAGATTATTCGTATTCAATCGTTTATTGATATATCCTCCTTGTACACCTAGTGATACATACATTTTCTCTTTCTTATCCAAATTCATGTGATAAGCTACAGATGCCAGAATGTATTGGTTGGTGAAATCCTTGTCTCCAGTCTGATCGTTCAGAAATGTAATACCGGCTCCTAGAGAATTCCTACTTTCCTCATTGAATTTAAAATTCATATCGAAAGAAGCACCCGGAGTGGAATATACTCCACCCGAATTAATGGAAGACCACTGATTCCTATAAATAAGATTCACTCTATAAGTGCCTTCTATATGACCTGTCAATGCAGGGTTCAAATGTACGGGCATATTATAAAATTGCGAAAAATGTATATCCTGGGCTTGTAGATTAAACGCTATGGTCAGGATAATAATTGTTATTATATGTTTCCAATGATTCATTTGTAAAATGATTCTTTTGTAAATGTTCTAATTAATTTCCAATACGATAAATCGCAAAGACCTATCTTATCAGATTGAAATGACCGTTTATGGATGCTTTCCTATTCAACAAATCAAAATATTCCACTAGGTACACATAGGTTCCTACGGGCTGATCTTTTCCTTTGTATTTACCATCCCAAGGAATAGTCGGGTCATTGTGTATCAATTTCCCCCATCTGTCGAATACTTGGAAAGTTTGGATATCAGCGTCCATATTAGGGATTATTGGTTCATAGACATCATTTTTGTCATCACTATTCGGTGAGAATGCCGTAGGCATGGAAACAATGACTTCCGGCACTACGATTATCAAAACTGTATCTAAGTCGAAGCAACCATTCTCATCCGTAACGATAACAGTATAAGTGGTCGTTTCATTCGGTGCAGCTTGGGTAGTTGCTGCATTTGGATCAGATACAGGTCCATTCACCCATTGGTAAGTATAAGGAGTAGTACCTCCGGACCCTACGACTGTAACTTCTGTGGATTCACCTTGTTCTATAGTTGTATCACCACCTGCTGTTGCCGTAGGAGAATCAAATTCGCTAATTGTAGCAGAACTTGTTATAAAACAACCTTTATCGTCTGTAATGGTAACAGCATAATCTCCTGCACCTACATTGAGCAATGAACTCCCCGTACTTCCATCCGACCATTCATAGTCCACATTATCCGTTGCGTTCTCAACTGTTGTTGTAATGCTTCCGGTATTGTTACCAGAACAAACATCCATAGGATCAAGGGTAGCTACTAATTCGTAATTCTCTAGAGTCTGCTCACCTGTTGCTGTACAACCATTAATATCAGTAATCGTAACCGTATATGTCCCTGGTCCAAGATCTGTTATCACTCCACCAATGCTATTATCCGACCAAAGGAATGTAAAGTCCGGTATTGCATCAATTGGCGTTGCTCCTACGAATCCATTGGATAGTCCGGAACAAGGATCGTCAGATACCATGTCTGCTACTATGTCATATTCTGTTACAGTGGTTTCTCCGATTGCAGAACAGCCCCTGCTATCGGTAACTGTGATCGTATAATCTCCCAATCCCAAATCAGCAACTGTAATTGCAGAAGATGAATTATTCATTTCATTTCCGGAATTACCATTTCCTTGCCATTCCAAATCATAATTCGCAATACCATTTGTAACTGTAGTAATGATAGCTCCGGCATCTTGCTCAATACAAGTTTCAGCAATTCCAAAATTCAATTCCAAATCACTCAAGGCTACAATTTCGCTTTTGACACCTGTACATCCTCTTGCATCAGTAACAGTAACCATATAAGAACCGTTTTCCAATCCATCTAAAACCGTAGTTGTTTCACCATTATTCCAAAGGTATTCATAAGGCATAGTCCCTCCGGCTCCAACTACCTCCAAATGCCCTACTGCTGCCCCGGTACAATCGGCTGTATTATTCAGCGTTACCACACTTACCGAAGTTTCAGAAACTGTAGTAATGCTATGTGCCTTACAGCCGTTAGCATCTATTAATTCAATAAAATATGTACCCGCGGATACCTCTTCATCTATATAAAAATCGCCGCCACACTCGTCATTCGACCCTATTTTTACCGTCATTTGTTCATCATCTTCATTCAAAACATTATAAGAATAAGGAGCTGTCCCATTAGCCGGTGTCAGACAAATAATTCCATTGTCCTCTCCTACACAAGGAGGTATAACTGTCACAATTGAAAACAATGCTTCGGGTTCTTCTAAAGTTATAGGTGTAGGAAATGGTATTACACAACCTCCATCGTCAGTTACGCTTAGAATGTATTCTCCATTGTCCAGTCCTACAAAAGTATAACTTGGATCAAATGTTGTAAAGGACTCAATACCGGAAAGCATATAAGTATAAGGAGCATCGCCCCCTTGGACATTTATTTCTATGGAGCCATTATTATCGCCATAACAACTTACAGTAGTCAGTACAGTGTCTATCATTTCAAAAGTAGGGCAAGTTGGGTGTAGGACTTCTACTTGAAAAGTTTCTTCACAACCCAAATTATCCGTTACTGTAATATCATATACCCCTGCTTCTACTCCGGCAAGATTGAATGCATCACTACAATCCGCATCAGGCATTCCTTGTGATAAAACACCGGTATTCGGAGAAACCGAAACCGAATATGGCGATACTCCTCCATTCAGACACATATATATATTCCCTTCAATACCATCATTCGTAGTAGCATGTGAAACTCCGGCATCTAAACTTATAGGTGTATTTTCATTAATGACCAAAGGATTATCAAACGTGGCAGTACAGCCATTTGCATCCATAACTATCACATCATAACTACCTGCAAGCAAATCTTCTACTACGAAAATTGGAAGAGCTTGTTCCGAAGAAAAGCTTAAACCACCATCTGTTGAAATGCTGTAGGGGGCTGTCGCTCCTGTTACATTTATAGTCAGGCTTCCTGAATCGGTTCCTCCGCATTCAATATTTCCAATTTGTATTACGCTCAAGCTTAAGGGACATGTAGGGTCATTGATGATAAAGTCTATTGTTAGTGGGCAACCATTCGCATCTACTACTGTAACTTCATAATTTCCAGCAGCCAAATCAGAGATAAATAACCCTTCAGTTCCCAAGCAATCTGAACTGGATTCTATGGTTCCTGTTATTGGAGTTATACTTGCTGTAAAGCCTCCATTCGCCCCATCCAAACACAAGAGGATTGAGCCATCGGTTCCTCCGATTGTTGTGGCATCTGTAACTGTTGCTTCGTAGGTTATGGGGCTTACATCGTTTACTACTACTGGATTGAATAAAAATGTAACTTCACAACCATTGTTGTCAAACAAGGAAACATCATATGTTCCCGGAGGCATGCCAGTCACTACCAATGTTTCGTCCAAATCTGTAAAAGTCATTGGAGCTAATCCGTTTCCGGGATAGACAGTAATTGCTGTTGCATCACCTTTGTCATATAGGTTTAATTCTATTGTGCCATCTGTAGCTCCCGGGCAAGAAATGCCATTCGCCACAACATCTGACAATTGGAAACCTGTACAAGCAGGTCCGGTGATATCAATATTACTTAAAACAGTTTGGCAATCAAGGGAGTCTGTAACGGTAACTTCATATGTGCCTTGTGGCAATCCTGTTATACTGAAGCTATTTGGGCACAAACTTGGTACTTGATAAATAGAACCCAATGGAGGCATTATTTCTATAATGAATGGCTCTGTGCCGCTATTTAAGCATAGTTGGATTTCGCCATCGACTGTCGTTAGATTGGTTACCGGGATAATAGTAGGGTTAATGTCTATTTGGCAACAAGGTTCTTGTGTTATTGTAAAAGAACTGTCGCATAGCATATCATCAAAATCGGAAACTGTAATCGTATAAAGATTCCCATCCGGAGGCAAATTTATCTGACCCGTTGTCCCATACGAAAAAGGAACTGTAGTATTAGTCCCATCAGATAAAACAAACTGGTTGCTTGATCCTGCATCAGTAGCAGAAACATTAACACCTACGGTAAAAAAGTCATCAGTCGGATCGAAAGGAGTGCCATTGTCATTACAAGCACTAGGAACCGCTGATATCATATTGATTGTACAGTCTTGGGCTTTAGATGATAGTCCCAAAAACAAAATTACAATTATGGAAACGATTTTTTTCATTATTGTATTTATTGTCATTACACAGAATTATATAATAAACTAATATGCCACAAACATAGGAAAAACATTCCCTATTATTCTATAAATAATAGGGAATAGACGTTCATTTAACATTAAAAGAGCCGAAGTTTATAAAAACTTCGGTCCTTGTCTTTAAATCTTTGGCTAAGCCTAGTAGGCAATCTTACTAATTAATTCAAGCTTGATAAATCTACAAAAATCCAAAAATGCCTATTTCTTAATCCTATTATAAACCCTAGAAACCACAACAATCGTAATCAATCCACTTAGCATGGCCAATGTCCTGAACGGAAATAAAACCACTCCATCCTCTATCATCGGATAAGGAATGGAAATCGGAATTCCCAATGTTGCATCACCACCACCAAAACGAAGAATAAATGCTACAATAAATCCAGCTATCGAACCATATTTATTCGCTTTGGAATCGTACATGGCAGTGAGCAATTGGGGAAATAAGAGACAATAGACAAAATCGCTACATAAGAACCATAAGGCATAAACACTTTGTATTTGTAATGCCAAAATCGTGGCGGCAATACCGATTACCCAAATCATTCTGCGCAAGACTTTGGCTAAATTCTCAGAAGATAGGTTGGGCTTGACCAAGGGACGATATACATTCCAACTCGCCATAGAAGATGCCGAAAGAATGGAAGAATCCACAGAAGACATCACCGCAGCAGCAATGGCTCCCAAACCAATAGTTGCCACGAATGGATTAGTCAAATATCTCATGACATAAGGTAATATTTCTGCTGCCGTACCCGGTTCGCCGGCAGCACCCACTGCCGTCCAATCTCCCGTACTTGTGAAAACATCACCTATCACACCAATCATTACAGCAGGAATCGCTGCAAAAATACAGACCACTCCGGCGAGAATGGACAACCACATTGCTGTATTTTCATTTTTGGCGGAAAGCACTCTTTGGAAATAGACCTGCCAGGGTATTCCTCCCAACATCAGCAACAAAGCATAATCCCACCACATCCAATAATAATTCCCTAATGCACCCTTGGATGGTAAAAAAGTGGCTGCCGCTCCTTTGTTGGTCTTGTAAACAGACCAGGCATTGTCCCATCCTCCCACATAATCCAATGCATAAGGAATGACTAGGAATAATCCGAATAATAAAAGTACCATTTGGAAAATATCCGTTAAGGCAACCGCCCACAATCCCCCTATTGCCGTATAGGCAATGGCAATAATGGATGATAGTATAATGGAAGTTTGGAAATCAATACCCAGAACTGTACCGAATGTTGTTCCCAATGCAGTGAGTATGGCAGCCGTCCAGAAAATCTCTCCTGCCAATGCCGGCAAAAACAAAACGGCTCCCATTTCCTTACCATATTTATCTGCTAATGGATCCAACATGGTTTTGTATTCCATTCGCCTCATTTTTCTGGCAAAAAACAATCCTCCCAATATCAGACTGATGGCATAACCCCAAGGGGCTTGTACCCAAATCAGACCAAAATCCGCATTATAGGTGTTTTCTGCTGTTCCATTGATATAACCACCGCCAACCCAAGTGGCACTCATGGTAAATACGGCAATGAATAAGGGAATCGACCTCCCTGCCAACATGACATCATCTTCACTTTCATTGCTTCGCAATTCGCTCGCATAAGCTCCTATGAAAAAGATGAGTCCATAAAAAAACATCATGGCAAAAAAGCCCGACCAAAAAACAGGTTTGCCCAAATAATATAAGACTATGCCTACTATGAGTAATAATATCAATAATGCCGCTGTAGGCTTGAGAGATTTTAGAATCTTATCCATTTGGGTTGTTTCAATACCGTTCGTATCATTTAAAAATACTAATGTATGAAATTTTGGACAAGCCCAGATGTTTTCAAATAGATTCTTTATGTTTAGCTAAGTCTATTGATAAAAGCCAAGGTCAAATAAGACTTGTTCATTATTTGGATTAGCTTTCACTGCTATGATATTGCCCGAAAGGCAGCTGCATGCGAAGCAGGCTTCTATTTCTCCTGTTGGCTCAATGATAACTTCTTCAACATCGACAGCCAAAGCCTCAAGGTATTCTTTTATGACAATCTCCGGTTCTTCTCCGGAAAATAATCCGTCTTGCCAAGGGTTGGCACACTGTGTTTCAGCAAAGAAATAGCTTCCATTGTTGTCATTATTATCACAAGAGATAAATAGTAGGGCAACAAAAAAGAAATATAGAATTGTATTTTTCATAATATAGCATTTTTGAGTATAGACGTTTTCTAATTTAGAAAAGGTTGGGTGTCCATATTCCAAAATTTAAAATTATCAAAAAAAATCAAATCCAAAGGAAGCGAAATCGAATTGAATATCGTTAAACAATATACAAGGTGCTTACCTTTCACCCTAAATAGTTCTATACGAACTCCATATTAAAATTCATTTTAATTCGTCCGGCAATGCAAATTGCCTTGGGTTTGTATTAGCATTTTCTGAAAACTTACAATTAAACACTATGTCTGTCTATAAATTAGCATCATCATTCTCCTCCTTGGGAATTCTTTTGATTCTCGTTGTCATCATGATTACCCAAGCTTCATTTATTGGAAATTGCGGAGAGGAATATTCTTTCGGAGTGCATTTTATTTCCGAATTGGGAAATCCGAATAAAAGTGAGTTCCATTTTTTACTGAATATTGGTTTTATGGTAATCAGTATTTTATTTATTCCCATGACATTTTTATTGGGAAAATATACGGATAGTAAATGGGGAAAAATCGCGGGTATAATCGGAGTCTTTGCCATGCTTTCTGTTTTTGCCGTAGGCAGTTTTCCGGAAACGAATTATATACCGCATTTTATTGCTGCGATTAGCTTCTTCACGATTTCTGCTATTACAACAGCAGTTTTTGCGGGATTGAGTTTATCTAAGAAAAACAAATTAAAGAGGACATTGTTTTTGCCCAGTGTGATTCCTGTTATTTTATATCTTACTTTTCTTATTTATCCCAAAACGGAATTATTGAATATCCAAGCGGATCCTTATTATGCCCGACCCGAAATTGTTTGGCTTGCTGTTTTTGAGTGGCTGTATTTTTTCACGATGTGCTTTTGGGTATTGTGTGCTTCGTTTACCTTATGGAAGTATGGAAAATAAATTCTGACTGATAATTGTTATTCATCATAAGTTATTTTAATTTAGATGGATGCAAGACGGAAAAACCACATTCACCACTTTGGAAAGGGCATTGGCATGGTCTGTCCATATCTTTACTGCTACCGGAATCGTATTCGCCTTATTGGCAATAATTGCCATTTCCAACCATAATTTTATTTGGGCAATGTATTGGCTGATCATTGCATTTGTCATAGATGGAGTGGATGGAACTTTGGCTCGGAAATTCAGGACTAAGGAAGTGCTTCCTTATATGGAGGGAAAAAATATTGATTTTGTAATCGACTTCGCCACCTATGCGATTATTCCCGCCTATTTTTTCTACGAGGCATTCTGGTTGGTCGATGGTGTGAAATATTATGTTTTGCCTGAAACGGAATGGGTAAGGTTTTTTGCTGTCTCTGTTTTATTACTAGTTTCTGCAGTCTATTATGGGAAAGAACCGATGGTCTCGAAAGACATGTATTTCATTGGTTTTCCAGTAATGTGGAATGCTGTGATTTATTTTGTTTTTTTCATCCTTAAATTGGATCCGTGGATTAATTTTTCACTCATCATGATTTTTTCTATCCTCCATTTTGTTCCCTTGAAGTGGGCATATCCCAGTCAAAACAAAAATAATCAGAAATTGAATTTAATATTCGGTGCGGTATTCCTTATCAGCAATGCTTTTATTTTATTTTATTTTCCAGACGAGCCTTTGTGGCTTAGATTGGTTTCGGGTTCTTATTTGCCTTTTATTTTGGGTTATACTTTATGGGTTTCTTTTAAAAAGGAGTGATTGGATAAATTAATGGAAATAAAAAATATTGTTGAGAATTATTATTTTTTTTCAAAATATACTTCTTTATACTTCCTAGTTTTTAATTCATCGCATCCAAAAACAAATGTCCGATATATTGGTTTGTCAACTCCATAATAAGGAATCTTATCTTCTTTGAAATCAATTTTGTTTTCCTTGAGTTTTTGGGCTAATTTTTCTGACTTAATTTTACTTTCCGTGAATCCGATGCAATGTGCATTTGCCCATTTGTCCGATTTTATTTGTTTGAATGCAAAGGATATGATTTCTTTTTCCGTATCAAATATTTCTAGAATATTCTTTTTACCTCTTTCCGTAAAATACCAATTATATCTTCCTTTGGAATATTCAATACCGAACCCCTCGCTAATGGGGTTCCCTCCAATCGAGTATTGATTAAAATTATAACAACCTCTTTTCATCCATTGCTCTAATTCTTTTTCCGTTTTTGGGATTACATCTTCTTTATTTTCCAATTCTTCCATCTGATTTTACGTCCGGATTCACATCTTAATAATATCCCCATCTTCCAAATATGGCTTTTGTATTTTCCCAATTTCCATTTTAATGAAATCCTCATTTTTCTTGCTATCCGTTTCAATACTAAGGATAATATCCTTCTTAGGAATATTGTATTTCCTTTTGATATCTACATGCAAAATTGCAAAGCCTTTATGGAAATCAATATCATCAATCAAACCGATTTCTACTTGATTACAAATAATAGGACTTCCTCTTTCTATTCTTTTAGTGTCCTCAACTTGAATAGTAATGTGATAGAATTTCCAAGGAATTCTATCCTGATTGACTTTGATCAGAATGACTGTTGAAACAAAAAAAATGAAGATGATTAAGCCTCTAATCGTATATTTAACCCTTTGCGGATCAGTATTTGATTTTTTCATAATTGAAAGATAGATTTATTTTTATAAATTCGCCCTCATGTAGATGTTTAGATGTTGAAATATTTATACAACCCCTACTAAACAAAATGAAAAACCTAGCCGTACGAGTGTGTTTGTTCACCTCGCACAACGTCCAGTTGGGCTGCTCTTTTATAAAAATATGCAATTGTCTAATATTTAAATTTTGAGATGA
>JAHDHJ010000001.1:0-24167 GCA_020631375.1 Saprospiraceae bacterium
GGCTGAAATAAAAATCACCGCCCCTAAAAACGCAATTTATTAATTCATCATTCCTGAGCTATTTTTCTAAGGCTGTTTTCATTCTTTGCTTATTCAAATATTTTGAGACCAATCCCTTCTTGGGGGAAAAGAAAACAGCGAGCAAATAAAAACATGTAGAAGTAACTACGATGGCTGGGCCTGGAGTAGTGTCGAAGATGATTGCCAAATTCACTCCAATAAATGCGGAAACCAAACCAATCCCCCCAGAGATAAAAAGCACCCGTTTCAATTTGTCTGCAAGTAATAATGCTGTAGCAGCGGGAGAAACCAACATTGCCACGACTAAAATAACTCCTACCATTCGCATAGATGCAACTACGGCAAAGGACAAAATTAGCATAAGGAAATAATATATCAGGTCTGTTTTGATTCCCATTGTTTCTGCAACAATGGGTTGGAAAGTGGTGGCGAATAATTCTCTATAGAAAAGAATAACACTTCCTGTTACTATAATTGCAACAAATGAGGTTATTGCCAAATCTCCATCAGAAACACCTAGTAAATTTCCGAACAGCATGTCTTTCAAGTCCAAATGAACTCCTTGGTTTTTGCTTAATGCAGAAATTCCCATTACACCTATCGAAAACATGGTCGTAAAAACTATTCCTATTGCTGCATCATTTTCTGTTCTGACATTTTTTTGTATCCAAGTAATGAATATCGCTGCTAATAGGGCTGCCATAACCGAACCAATGAAAAAGCCTATGGAGTAATATGGTTCTATCGCATTTTTGCAGGCTTCGGCATCCAATCCGTCGCATAAAAAATATACTCCTCCTATATTTACGATTATGAATGCAAATACAACTCCGGGAAGCACTGCATGTGATAAGGCATCTCCTATCAATGACATATTTCTAAGAACAATAAAACAACCTAATACCCCACACATGAGTCCGACCATGAGGGATGCCATCAAGGCTCTGGGGGCCCAGGGGTTTGTGAGGTAAATTTCTATAAGGTTATCTATTCCACCCATTTTAAAAAATTCATTTTTTAGGTTAGTCTAAAATTATTTTTACACAAAACTAATTCTTTTTGTTGAAAAAATCTTGGAAAAGAGTGGCTAAGGCGTACTTTTGTCGTCTTATTAGTTGGAGGGATGGATTTATTGAAAAAAATCTATCCAAGCTATTGATTTGAAATCGTAAAAATTAGTGGGAAACATCAAAAAGCTTACGGACGAAGAGCTCCTGAAGTTATATTTGGAAGAACGGTCTGACTATCATTTTCAAGTCCTACATGGTAGGTATATCAATAAGGTATATAGCAAAGCTATTTCCTTATTGAAGAATGAAGCAATGGCAGAGGATGCGGTACAAGAGATTTTCTTGAAAATCTTCCTGAATATTTCAAAGTTCACTTTTCGTTCTAAATTCTCAACTTGGGTATATTCCATTACATATAACTATTGTATAGATTTGTTGAGGAAACAAAAAAAGCACAAAAAACTATTTACGGAAGATACGAATGATTACGCTGACACTCAAGAAGATGAGGTGAGCGATAAGATATTAATGGAAATCGAATATCAAAGACTTGGAAAAGTATTAGATGAAATTCCATTGGAAGATAAGACGGTTCTTATAATGAAATATAAGGACGATATGGGTATAAGGGATATTAGCGGCATTATCGGGAAATCGGAAAGTGCTGTGAAAATGAAAATAAAAAGGGCGAAATCCAAAGCGAAAAAGACTTATAACAAACTGTTCCCAAACCAGTAAACAAAAAAGAGTGCAATGGATGAGAATAATTTTAAAAAAGTAGATGACTTTGAAGCATCTGAAGAACTCAAGGGCAAATCCCTTAAGAATACTGAGGGGAATGTCAGTACGGTAAAAGCGTTTTTTAATGTTTTGGATTTATATATATCCAAGATATTTGACACATTCATCCATTCTTTAAAGGATGAATCTAATAATCATATAAACGGGTTTGCTGCTGGTATGAAAGGATATGGCGAGGACGAAAAAGACGAGGACGAAAAAGATGAGAGTAAGGATGATAAGAATATAAAATAAACTAATATAATATTAGTTTTCAATATTTATGAGGATAGGATTTTATAAAACGCACACAAGGGATTATTGATTTATGTTAGGAACTCCACTATTTTTAGGAATTGATTTTGAGAAAATCTTCCAAGATATTTTCTCGCAACTTGCCACAGCGATACCGGGAATTGTGGGAGCTATACTTATTCTCATAGTAGGATTTATAGTTGCTGCAATAACCTCCAAAGTCACCAAAAATATCTTTTCCAAAATAGGAGTGGACAAATTTGCTGACAAATTGAATAAAATAGATCTATTTTCAAAATTGAATATAGATGCCAAACCTAGTAATATAATCTCTAAGGTTGTTTACTACATCCTTATCCTAATTACGATGATGGTAGCAGCAGAAGTTTCGGGAATGAAGGAACTTTCTGATTTAATGGAGAAAATAATAGATTTTACCCCAAAAGCCCTTGCCGCTTTCATACTTATTATTATCGGGTTGGTCATTTGTGATTTTATTAAGGATATGATAATCACAGCTTGTGATTCTGTCGGGGTTCCCTCAGGTAGAATCATAGCCAATTTCATATTTTATTTTCTATTCATTACCATAGTCATAACCGCCCTTAGCCAAATCGGTATTCCTGTAGACCTTATTTCCACTAATATCACATTGGTCATCGGAGGAATTGTTATAGCCTTTGCCATCGGGTATGGCTTTGCCTCAAGGGAAGTGATGGCAAGTATTCTTTCCTCTTTCTTTTATGTAAAAGGCAAAATCAATCTTGGGGATATGATAAGAGTTGGTAAGCAACAAGGTCAAGTAGTCAGAATGGATAGCACATCCATTATTTTATTGAAAGAAGATAAAAATAAGGTCATTATCCCACTAAGCAGATTCGCTGAAGAGGAAGTGGAAATTATTGACTGAAAATAAAAATAACACATTATATTTCATAACAACATTAGAAATTAGATCTAATTTTAAAATCACTTTCGTATGAAAAGGATTTCACTACTATTTATGCTATTAGCATTCTTAACGACTGCTACATTTGCTCAGGAAGAAAAACCTGCGGCTGAAGAGAAAAAATGGACTACTGGATTAGGAATCGGTCTTGATTTTGCCCAATTACTCCAAATCAACCCCAAAGTAGGTGCCGGTGAAAACCGCCTAGGTTTAGGTGGAGCTTTAACCTATTTTGCCAATATGAAGAATGGCAAGCATTCTTGGGATAACTCCATTGCTTGGAGGCTTGGTGTCCAGAAATTGGGTTCGGGTATTTATGGAGGAGGAACGGGTAATGGAGAAGATAAAGTGCCTTTCCAAAAATCAATAGATGAATTGCGTTTCGATTCGAAATATGGCTACGCCATAACAAATGATAAGAAATGGTATATGGCTACTGAATTATCATTTCTTAGCCAGATACTAAAAACTTATTCAGGAAGTTTATTAACTGATGCAGCGGCTCCCGGAGCCCATGAACTTTCTAAGTTCTTATCTCCCGGAATATTGACTTATTCTGTAGGTATTGACTATAAGCCCAATGACAATTTTTCATTGTACTATTCTCCTATTGCAATAAAAACTATTTTCGTAGCTGATGGCGATATTGCTAATATGCCTTCTCTTGATGCTGATGGCATGCCTACCGGTGCATCAATCCACGGTACTCCTTGGAGGGCTGCCAATGACTATGATAAGACATTATTCAGTTTCGGGTCTTTATTGAAAGCACAATACCAAAATAAATTCTGGTCATACAAGGACGGAGACAAAGACGCTCACCGTATTCTTTTCAAAACCTATCTGACATTATACTTTGATTATCTGCAAGGAAATAAAAGAAAAGATAGACCGGAATATAAAACACATGTGGATGTAGATTGGGGAACAGAAACAAGCTTTGTTATATTCAAAGGATTGACAGCGGTTTTGACTACGAATCTTTTCTATGATTGGGATGTTCCTGTTCAAAAGACAGACAACTCACAATCCGGAGGTGTAGTACCGGGAGAATTGGTTCATAAACCTAGTTTTACCCAACAATTATTGATTAAATACACGCATAATTTCTAATCTCTAGGGATTATATATCAACTTTATACAAGGGAAGCCCCGACGGAAGTCGGGGCTTTTTTAATTTAGGGAGTAGTCTATTTATTGCCTACTCCCTAAATATCATACTATCTCATTTTTTTTATGATAATTCATTCTTAGCTTTGTGTCAATTATCTAAAATTAACAATCTAAATTGAGTAAGAATAAATTAAGAAAATTCAGTGAACTTTTGACAAACGAACATGTTTACCAATGCTTCGATTGGCACAATCCTGTCTTGCATGGCAAAGGAATGGAAGAGTTCGATTTAAAAGGGAATTGGAATCGACTACATTTTAAGAATGAAAATCCCATAACATTAGAATTGGCTTGTGGAGGTGGGGAATATACCGTCAATTTAGCTAGAATGCACCCTGAAAGAAATTTCATAGGTTTGGATGTGAAGGGCTCAAGGATTTGGCGGGGAGCAACCGAAGCAAAAAAAGATGGATTGAAAAATGCGGCATTCTTACGTTGTAGAATCGAACAGATTTCCCATTTTTTTGAAAAAGGAGAAGTAGATGAAATTTGGATTACTTTTCCAGATCCATTTTTGAGGGAAAGTAAATCCAATAGAAGATTGACAAGTCCGTTTTTTCTCAATGAATATAGGAAAGTTCTAAAGGAACAAGGTATCGTACAGTTGAAAACAGATAATATACCATTATACGAATTTACTTTGGAGACAATAAGGGAAGATGGGAAATGCACCTTATTATATGAAGAGATAGATATTTATTCCAAAGCCCTGATTATGCCAGAATTGGAAATCAAAACTTATTATGAGGGCATGCACCTTGAGAAAGGATTGAAAATAAAATTTGTAAGAATGAGTTTGGAATCCTAATGGGAATGGAAACATGCTTCAATGATAGGAAATTCATTTTCTATCATTGAAGCAATTAATGAAAATTATTCTAATCCCAAGAAGGAACCAATCCCCTTACGCCCATGTCCACAATTCTATCAGAACTCGCAGGATTGTCTATATGGAAATCCAATTCCCCGTTTGGAATATTATCAACCCACTCAAAACTATTATTAACAGAATAGGATAAGGTAACTGTAATATCCTCTGTCTCATCACCTGTAATATTTAGCTTATTAGCAAAAGGAGCAGTCACCACACAGCTACCAGCAGGAATAGGAGAAGAATCAAATAAAGGGTTCACAACAGTGGTACTTCCAGCTGGAGCCTCTCCAAAAGTCAATTTGCTTCCTTGTCCAGTTTGAGCTAGGACACTTTCACATAAATCACCCAAATCATCCCGTTCAAAAACCCAGAATCCCTGTAATTTATCATCGTTCACCTCCAAAGCTTCAGTATTCGGAGTAATACTGGAAATGTAAACATTATAGCCTAAGAAAGAAGCTATTGATCCGGTTCTTCCTAAGGGGCCTCCATCACATAAATCCAATTGGCTGGCAGATGGACCCACTAGATTGAAAGTAATATCATAATTCTGATAAGTAACAGAAGTTCGGATCCACTCATAGTTTCCGGCAGCAACGTCTGCTAGAGGAATAGAAAAGAAAATTTCATTTTCTCCAGCAACATGTGCTTGGTTGAAATCAACGGCTTTGTCACCACCCTGCGTAGTTTCTTCCCCCACGTAAACAACTTCGCCCTCTCCTAATAAAGTAAATGGACTAGGGGCTAATTCAATATAATGAATCGACATCTTTTTGAAATCTGGTGTTTGGGCGGCATTTCCGGAAGGGATGGTTGCAGGTTGTCCAATATTATTCAGCCGGGCTTGTTCTTCATCAAATATGAATTTGAAGTTTAATTGGGGGCCATCAGTATTGTTGTTATTGTTATCATCTGCGGGGTCTTCAGTACATGAGAATAAACCAATGAAAATACAAAACGTTAAAAATGAAAGGAACTTGTTCATTTGTATTGATATTTTATTAGGAAATAAAGACAATTGTCATAGTGGGAATTAAATGGAGTTTTTAGAAAACGTACCTGAATCCCAATTCGTATGTGAAAATCGGATTTTTTTATAAACCAGCTAGAATCCAATTGTTATCTTTGTGATAGTTGGCAGACAAAAGATGGGCAATTCCAGTTTTGAACAACCCATTTAAGGCTTTACAATAGGCTTTATTGCGAAGCAATATTTTATTAGAACATCCATGAAAAATTGAAAGAACCGATTACATATAAACTTACCGAAGTAAAAGATACGGCTAAAAAATTATTATTAATGTCCAAAGGCATTAAGACATTTGCTTTTACGGGAGATTTGGGGGCTGGTAAAACAACGCTTGTCAAAGCTGTTTGTGAAGAGTTAGGCGTTACTGACTTGGTTAGCAGCCCTACATTTTCCATCATCAATGAATATTTGACATCCGATAAAAAAATGGTTTACCACCTGGATTTGTATCGCTTGGAAGATGACAATGAAGCACTAGGTATTGGTATAGAGGATTATTTATATAGCAATAATTTCATATTCATAGAAGGAGATTATAGAGCATCTTCTTCCAGAAGACAGCTTAAGGATTCATATCCAAAATATAGACGATTCGACAAGGAAAATGTTATTTTTGTAAAACAATGCTGAATGTATTTCAATTTTAGACATTTGAAAACTAGAATGGATTAATCCATAAAACAATGGGAGATAAGCGATATAATTACTCAAGTATTTTCACGGAAAGCCAACTACAACCACAAGAAGAAGTATTGGCTGTAATGAAGAAGAAGAAAAAACTATTCATAGGTATTCCGAAAGAATCGTTTTTTCAAGAAAACAGAATCGCATTAGTCCCCTCTTCCGTAGCAACGTTAGTTGCTCACGGGCATCGGGTAGTTATTGAAAAAGGAGCAGGTGCCAAATCGAATTATGCGGATCAAGAATATTCAGAAGCTGGTGCGGATATAGCTTATGATCCTAAAAAAGTTTTCGAAGCTGATGTTATTATAAAAGTAGCTCCACCGTCCTTGGAAGAATTGGAATATTTTAAGCCTAATCAAATCATTATCAGTCCAATCCACCTTCCTACGATTACGCCCGAATACCTAATGAAACTAAAGCAGAAGAGAGTTATTGCTATGGCTTGGGAATATATAAAGGATCAAGTTGGCTCTTTTCCTTTTGTTAGGATCATAAGCGAAATGGCGGGGATAAGTGCCATGCTCACTGCTGCCGAATTATTGAGTAATACCAGTGGAGGACAGGGGATTCTACTTGGTGGAATCACAGGAGTCCCTCCTTGTAAAGTAGTGATTTTAGGTGCAGGTGTCGTAGCGGAATATGCTACGAGGACAGCGCTCGGGCTAGGAGCGGATGTTAGGATTTTTGATAATAATATCCATAAAATGATGCGTTTGCAACACTTGTTAGGAAGGCGACTTTATACCTCGTCCATAAATTCTTATGCACTAGAAAAGGAATTGAAAGATGCCGATGTGGCAATAGGTGCGATACATTCTTCTTCAGGCCGGGCACCCGTCGTAATCAGTGAAGATATGGTAGCGAAAATGAAAGCGGGTTCCGTCATTGTAGATGTGAGTATAGACCAAGGCGGTTGTTTTGCGACATCAAGGGTGACCAATCATCAGAAGCCGACTTTTAGGGAATATGGTGTCATCCACTATTGTGTTCCCAACATTGCATCCAAAATATCACAAACGGCATCAATGGCTGTCAGCAATATTCTTACCCCTATTCTATTAGAAGCGGAAAATACCGGAAGCATAGAACGTTTGATATATGATAATCCCGGCTTAAGGCATGGAGTTTATGCTTATAAAGGTTGCCTGACGAACGACTATTTGGGTGAAAAATTCCAAATAAAAGCCACTAGTTTGGATTTACTTCTCAGTTCTAACCTTTAAACCTTTGTTATCAATACATTTAGCTGCCGTTTACTCAAAGCTTTTTAGTAAATTTGCACCACTTTGGCTAACCCGTAGAATTTTTATTGCTAAATGGATGATTTGAAGTCCCGAATTAATTTAAAAAAATTGCCTAAACACATAGCTGTCATCATGGATGGCAACGGTCGTTGGGCTAAGAAACACGGACAACCCCGAGTCTTTGGACATCGCAATGGAGTACAGTCTGTAAGGGAAGCCACAGAGGCTGCTGCCGAATTAGGAGTGGAATACATGACACTTTACGCTTTTTCTACAGAAAATTGGGGAAGACCCAAGGCAGAAGTCAATGCATTGATGACGCTACTGGTTCAGACAATCCGAAAGGAAATAGCCACGATGAATAAAAATAATATTCGTCTCAAGGCAATAGGGGATTTGGAACAATTGCCAAGTAAGAGCCACAAGGCATTATTAGAGGGGATCGAGAATACAAAAAACAATACCAGAATGACACTGGTCCTGGCTTTGAATTATAGTGCCAAATGGGAAATCCTGAAAGCAGTCAAAACATTGGCTCAGGAAGCCAAGGATGGTAAAATAGATCCAAAGGGGATTTCGGAAGCAACCTTTGATGATGCTTTAAGTACTAAAGGAATACCACATCCGGAGTTATTGATTAGAACAAGTGGTGAGCAACGTATCAGTAATTTCCTTTTATGGCAAATTGCCTATGCGGAATTGGCATTTTTACCTATTTACTGGCCTGATTTTAGAAAACAACATCTTTATCAGGCAATAATTGATTATCAGAATAGGGAGAGGAGGTTCGGAAAGACAAGTGATCAGATAAGTGATTCTGAATAAATCAATGAAAGTTTAAAAAATAATGGACGGATATTGAAAATATTCGTTTTGAAATAAATTAAAAAACAAGCTAGGGAATCCTTATGGTTAAGGTTTCCTTAGAAAAGGAAAGACAATTAGTCTTTTGGAGGAAAACAGGCGTTTGTTTATGAGAATGATTCGATTTATACTATTCAGTCTAGTGTTTTTATTACCGACGGTACAGTTCGCCCAAGGCGGCTTAGGTAATGCTAAACAATATGAAATTGGAAATATCAAAGTAGAGGGGGCTACATATACGGATGAAAATTCCATCATCGCAGTTTCCGGTTTTCGGGTAGGTGACAAGATCAGGATTCCCGGAGGAGAAATCCAAAGGGCGATGAAATCCCTTTGGCAATTACAATTGTATGAGGATGTACAAATCTTATTGGATCAGAATATCGGTGATGTCGTTATCCTCCTTATAAAAGTAGTGGAAAAACCCAGATTGACCCGCTATGACCTTATTGATGTCAAGAAAGGACACCGTGATGATTTAATGGGGAAAATACGCCAATATTTGCTGAAGGGAGGAATAGTAACTTCTTCATCCAAGCAAAATGTGAAGAATGCCTTAGAAGGTTATTATGTTGAAAAAGGATATCTGGATGCAGAAGCGGAAGTAAAGGAACTACCTGACGAGAATTTGGACAATGGTATCAAATTGGAATTAAGGGTAAATAAAGGAAAGAAAATAAGGATTAAGAATATTGTATTTACAGGAAACGAAAATGTGAAACCGAGGAAATTGAGGAAGTTGATGAAGGAGACAAAAAGGAAAATGCGGATTTTTGCAGGTTCCAAACTCATCAAGCATGAATACGAAGCAGATAAAAGAAATTTAATTACGCACTATAATACAATAGGCTATAGAGATGCTGTTGTTGAATCCGATTCGCTTTGGAGGATTAATGGAGATGGGCATCTGATGGTGAAAATTAACCTTTCAGAGGGGAAGCAATACTTTTTTAGGGATATTACATTTAAAGGGAATTCAATATACTCCAGCGAAACCCTTGCAGAAGTAATGAGTATCAAAAGAGGGGAAAAGTACAATCAGGAATTGTTGGATACCCGTTTGAATTTTAGCCAGGATGGTAGGGATGTGAGTTCTTTATACATGGATAATGGCTATTTGTTTTTTAGGGTCGATCCGATAGAAAAATCCATTGATGGAGATTCCATTGATTTGGAAATAAGGATATTCGAAGGGCCACAGGCAACAATTGATAGGATAAATATCGCAGGAAATGACAGGACACACGAGCATGTAATCCGTAGGGAATTGAGAACGAAGCCGGGACAGAAATTCAGCCGTTCGGATATCATTCGTTCCCAAAGGGAGATTATTAGTTTAGGTTTCTTCAATCCGGAAACATTAGGAGTAAATCCTGTACCCAATTTGGAAAGGGGAACTGTGGATATAGATTATACCGTAGAAGAAAAATCTTCCGACCAGCTAGAACTCTCCGCAGGTTGGGGAGGAGCAGGAAGAGGGGTCATTGGTACATTAGGTGTAACCTTTAATAATTTTTCCCTTAGGAATATATTCAAAAAATCAGCTTGGTCGCCATTGCCTCAAGGAGATGGACAGAAACTTTCCCTTCGTGCCCAAACGAACGGACGTTTCTACCAGTCCTATAATTTCTCATTTACAGAACCTTGGTTAGGGGGTAAAAAACCGAATTCTTTCACGACTTCCATGTTTTATTCTTTGCTGACTTCCGGAGATCGGAATTCTGCTAACTTCCAAAGCCTTAGTATAATAGGTGCTTCTGTCGGTTTGGGAACAAGACTCCAAGTGCCGGATGATTTCTTTATTTCATCGACGGCATTGAGTTTACAGAGTTATAAATTGAGTAATTGGTCTAGGGGAGCATTCACACTACAAGACGGAACATTCGTTCTGGATGGTAGATATAATAATCTGGTATTAAAGCAAACCATAGCAAGGAATTCTATCAATAGCCCTATTTTCCCCACAAGTGGTGCAAAGGTTTCCCTATCGGCATCATTTACTCCTCCATATTCACTGTTTAAGAAAATAGATGATTATGATGTTCTGGAAACTGTTGAAGAAAAGCAAGATTGGGCAAACAGGAACCTCAAATGGTCTGAGTACCATAAATGGCGGTTTGATGTAGAATGGTATTCCAAGATTGTAGGTAAACTGACCTTGAAATTAGGAGGTAAATTCGGGATACTGGGATCGTATAATAAGGCGCTGGGCTTAACTCCATTTGAGCGTTATGAACTAGGAGGAGATGGATTGTCCAATCAATTCAATGGTATTGCAGGACGGGATATCCTTTCTCTTAGAGGTTATGAGACTACGGATTTAGCCGCGAATACCGGAGGTGCTTCCGTTTTCAATAAATTGACAGTAGAATTGCGTTACCCGATTTCTTTGAATCCTAACTCGACGATATTCGTCCTTGGATTTTTTGATGGAGGAAACGTATGGAGTAGGGTGAAAGATTACAATCCTTTGGACTTGAAACGTTCCGCAGGTTTAGGAGTAAGGGTCTTTCTACCAATGTTCGGTATGCTTGGTTTTGATTATGGTGTCGGCTTTGATAAAAATGATACAGTTCCAAGAGGCTCCAAATGGACTGAATATGCTAAATTCAACATCATTCTAGGATTTGAGCCCGAATAATCAAGAAAATAAAATAACTATCAAGTTAAATTGAGGTTAAAAATATTGGGAAGCAATTCCCAATATTTTTTTAATTAATATTGATAACCAAGGAAATACTATAGCAATTCTTAAAGTTTTTAATAGAAACATACTTTTTTATAGTTACTATTAAAATGCTCATTAGAAAAGATTATTAGAAAGTTGTAATTTTGATATAGTTATAACCAAATCATTTGCAAAACATAGAATTCATAGGATGAAAAAATTAATTACCGTATTTGCCTTAATTAGTATGTCGTTCATAGGCATGCAGGCACAAAGAATAGCATGTGTAGATGTAGTCCAGATATTGGAAAGCATGGAAGAATATAAAAGTGCACAGACAGAATTGGATGGAGTGGCTGCGGAATGGAAGCAACAAGTAGATCAAAAACGTGATGAGATCAGGGGCTTATATAATAAATACCAATCCGAATCTGTGTTGTTGAGCGATGATGCGAAGACCCAAAGGGAGGATGAAATCATGAAGAAAGAAAAGGAAATGAGGGAATTCCAGAAAAAGAAATTCGGACCTGACGGAGCATTGTTCAAAAAAAGACAAGAATTGGTTCGCCCAATTCAGGATAGAGTGTACAATGCCATAGAAAGTTATGCGGAGAAGAAAGGCTATGATTTTATATTCGACAAAGGAGGAAGTGCAGGCTTATTATTTACAAATCCAAAGTATGACAAGACTGCGGATATATTAGGAACAATAAAATAATTATAGATTTTTGGGAATGTCTATTCCCAATTTAAATACTAGATGAAATGACTAAGATGATTCGTTACAGTTTTATGGTAGCCCTTATGGCTTGTTTTGCTTTCACAGCCCAAGCTCAGAAATTCGGTTACACCAATTCACAAGGAATTCTAATGGAAATGCCGGATGTGAAAAGAGCAGATGCAAAATTGGAAGCTTTGCAGACACAATTGCAGAAAAAAGGACAACAAATGCTGGAAACTTATCAGACCAAGCGTGCTGATTTGGATAAAAGGTATCAAGCGGGGGAATTATCCCAAAAACAAGCCGAAGCAGAAATGCAGGGTTTGGCGGAAGAAGAGAAAAAAATCATGAAATACGAGCAGGACATGATGTCTCAATTGGCATCTAAGAGAGAAGAACTCATCAAGCCGATTCTCGATCGTATTCAAACAGCTATAGATGATGTAGCTAAAGAACAAGGTTACCAATACATTTTTGATTCTAGTACAGGTGTTTTGTTGTACGCTAAGCCAAGTGATGATATTACAGATGTTATCAAGACTAAATTGGGAATGTAGGGACAGGTGTTTTGTACAGTTCTATTAATGCAGAATTAGAAAAAACAAATCCGGTATTGGTGAATCACCAATACCGGATTTGTTTTTTCATACGCTAATAAATATTTCAGATGAGCCAAAAACAACTCTTACAATAAGCTGCTATATTTTGATATTTCTAATAATATCAATCCTAAATTCAGCAAAGGCACAAGGAATCGATTTCATTATTAATGATACATCAGGAATTCCAAACGAACCTGCGAATAAATTCTATCTTATACGCAATTGAATAACTACTTAGGTGGATTTATGGGGGCAAGGATTTCGTTTTTTTGGGAAAAAGGAGAAGCAAGTAAATACTATTATGCAATCGGAATTAATGGGTCTCCGATTTTTTCAAATGGGATAGGATTAAGTATGAATAATGGAAGATTTAAAAAAATAAAAAGGGAGACGGCAGTATTTGTTTCAAAATTTATGGAACGCCGTATAGAATGAAGATAGTTTCTTAGCGGTTAGTTTTAAATAAAAACGACTGCCGAAAATATTCGGCAGTCGC
The DNA here is from genome assembly GCA_020631375.1 of Saprospiraceae bacterium. Lineage (GTDB taxonomy): Bacteria > Bacteroidota > Bacteroidia > Chitinophagales > Saprospiraceae > JAHDCE01. The sequence continues at coordinate 13,372 of JAHDHJ010000001.1, forward strand.
TATCTGAATAAATCACCATTCAAAAATTCAGGAACAAATTTTATTTGCTTGCTGTTCCTGTAGGGTTCGTATTTGATGCATTATTATCCATTGGATAAAGAGTGTGGTCAGTTGCAGTTGCAGCAACAGAAGCTACCAATGGTTTTAATAAGAAAGGCGCCGTACTATTATCCGGAGAAGGTTCTATGGAAACCACGATTGTTCCACCTGCCAAATCTGTTGGGAATGTAAGACCACTAGGTGCATTAGTCAAGAAATCTTCTCCTGGGAAAGGAGGTCCTCCCATCGTTCCACTAAATCCGTCAAATCCATCAGCCGCAGCCACATCTGTAAATGTTCCTGTACTTACAGGAGTGCCGTCGATTACTGCCCAACCTTCATAAGCCCATCCGTTAGGCAATGTAGGCAGGTTCAATGATGCTCCCGGACCTGCTGTAGGGTCAAGGAACCAAACACCAGAATTTTCGTCATTACTTTCCCCATTTGTTGGAGTAGCTAAAATATAGCCACCGGTCGCACTCGTGAAATCATTCCCTAACGCAGCGCTATGGCCTACACTAAGACTAGCAGTAGTGCCACTAAAATCACCAGCTAGGATATGTACATCACTAGGAGCGGGGTCACTGTCCGGAGATGGTTCTATTGTCAAAACAAAAGTCGTCGCATTATCTACGTCATCCTTATTTAATGTAAATGAATTAGATGACATCATTCCTGAATCATCTACGGTGAAAAGACCGGTTGTTTTTGCCTCTCCATCCACGATGAGCCAACCTTCATATTTATAATCGGCACCTAAATTTTCGAGACCGCTAAATGCTAAATTTAATGTTGCTTCTTCTGTTCCATCATCATCTTTACATGAAGAAATGGAGAAGATTAGAATAGAGAAAAACAACAAGGTTCCTAAATGCATTAGATTTTTCATAATTACTAATTTATTGAATTGATAAATGATTTAATTGTATAGACAAATATTAGAAATGGGTGATTTATCACATTGTCTTATTATGATTACAAAGTTATATTCTCAATTGAATCATTCCATCACAAAAATATCACGGCAATATCACAAAGGAATTCAAGTCCTTATTTGTGTTTGTATTAAGTTGATTTACAGATGAATAAAATAATTCTATTGATTTAATTCGATTTAATTTTCATTAGAAATGTCTGCCAGTTTACTTAGATGGATCAATTAGAAGGAAAGAGAGAGATTCTAAATTTAATTTGCATTATAATTATCATCGAATATTGATTTTTTCGTGATAACTCTGTGATACTTATGTATTACATTGAGTGCAATTAAAATAAAGTGCATGAAAAAAGTTCTGATAATAGAGGATGATATAAATATTGTTGAATTACTTAAAATTCATTTGAATGATTTGGATTGTCAAATTACAAGTGCATATGACGGGATAGAAGGATTAGGGCATGCCTTAGCCCAAACATTCGATCTCATTATATTGGATTTAATGTTACCCTCTTTAGACGGCTTGGAAATTTGTAGAAGGATTCGGGCAAAAGAGATATTTACTCCTATTTTAATGCTTACCGCAAAATCTGAAGAAATAGATAAAGTATTGGGTTTGGAAACAGGAGCTGATGATTATTTAACCAAACCTTTTAGTGTCAGAGAATTTATTGCAAGAGTAAAAGCGATATTCCGAAGAACAGAAATGACCCGGAAAATAATCAAACCAGTTGCATCCAAATTAATCGAGCACCAAGAATTAAAAGTTGATTTGGAGAAAAGGAAAGTTTCCCTCGATAATAAAAGAATAGAGTTGTCTCCGAAAGAATTCGACCTCTTGGTTTTATTGGCATCTAAGCCGGGAGCAAGCTATAATCGGCAACGTATTTTAAATTTAGTATGGGGTTATGAATTCGATGGTTTCGAACATACTGTAAATTCCCATATTAATAGATTGCGAAGCAAAATAGAACCTGATCCCAATAAACCTAAATTTATTTTAACGACTTGGGGAGTAGGATATAGATTTAATGAAGAATTATAAGAAAGATATGAAAGCAGGAAATAAATTATATTGGAAAATATCCCTAAGCCTTTTATTTTTATTAATCATCTTGGGAGTCGGATATATTTTAATCAGCTCTTATACTTCTAATAGATATTTTCAAGAAGTGAACCAAAGATTATATGGGAATATTGCACCGCATTTGGTTCAGGAAACAAAACCATTAATTAATGGTATTCCGGATACGGTAGCAACACATGACATCATGCATTCCATGATGGTTATTAATCCAAGTTCGGAAGTTTATTTATTAAATCCAAAAGGAGAAATAATTGATTTTGTCGTGCCTGGTAAAACGGTGGAATTAAAGTCAGTGAATTTAAACCCAATTAAAACATTTATAAAAGAAGATGGGAAATCTTATATTTTAGGTGATGATCCTAGAAACGAAGGAGAACAAAAAGTATTCTCTGCTGCACCCATTTATGAGAATGAAAAATTAACAGGCTATGCTTATATTATTTTAGCCAGTGAGAAACAAACGGAAATCGCAAATTCATTATTCAGTAGTTTTATTTTAAAATCCGGAGCATTTATTTTCTTTATTACTTTATTCCTCGCATTATTAATTGGATTGATTGCCATTAGGTATTTGACGAAAAATCTTCAGGATATAATAGATGTATTTAAACGGTTTAAAGAAGGGGATTATACTGCAAGAATAACAGGTAAGTCAAAAGGTGATTTAATTATTCTTGCGGATACTTATAATGATATGGCAGATACCATTTCTAATAATATTGAAGAATTACAATCCGTAGAAAGATTGAGAAGGGAATTAATTGCGAATGTATCACATGATTTGAGAACGCCTCTTGCCATTATGCAAGGATATGTGGAAACGCTCATAATGAAAAAAGGAAATATTGAAAAAAAGGATCAAGAAAAATATTTGAATATTGTATTCGATAGTTCTAAAAAACTTTCGGGATTGGTCAGCCAATTATTTGAATATTCAAAATTAGAAGCGAATGAAATAAAACCCGAAAAAGAAGCTTTTCATTTATCTGATTTGGCACAGGATGTTTTTTATAAATATCAGATTCTGGCAGAAGAAAAAAATATAAAAATAGAAGCGGAAATTCCCGAAGAATTACCAATGGTTTTTGCAGACATAGGCTTAGTGGATCGGGTGATTCAGAACTTGATGGACAATGCACTTAAATTCACACCTGAAGGAGGTACGGTTAAAATGCAACTACAAAAAACAGAAGATAGTGTAGAAATGAAAATCGTCGATTCAGGGCCGGGGATTCCCATAGAGGAACAAGCCTATATTTTTGAACGATACCAAAAAGCACTGAATTCAGGTAAAAAGAATAAAGGAGCCGGTTTAGGTTTGGCTATTGTGAAAAAAATATTGGAAATCCATAACACCACAATTCAAGTCAGCAGTAAAATAAATGAAGGTGCGGAATTTTGGTTTCGCTTACCTATACAGGGGACTGCTGCATAAAAACAAGAAGGGCAGCCGAAATTCGGCTGCCCTTCTTGTTTATGCAAATTTTCTATTTTAGAGAATATCAACCTTCTGGTTGCTTTTCCACTTCTATGTCCACACGTTCTACCGTATTCGAGTGGTCGTCATTATAGGAAAGTCTATTGGCAGAAATATCCTTGGCCAGATATAATGCTTTTCTAAAAGAATCGGGATTCGCTTCATTCTTTCCCGCCAAATCATAAGCAGTGCCGTGATCAGGTGAAGTTCTGATGAAATTAAGACCCGCAGTATAATTAACTCCCTCGCCAAATGAAAGCGATTTGAAAGCGACCAAACCTTGGTCATGATACATCGCCAGAATACCATCGAATTTACTTCTTTGGCTGGAACCGAAAAATCCGTCAGCTGGATAAGGTCCCATGAGCAATATTCCTTTTCTTTTCAGTTCCAATATCACCGGACGGATAATATTTTCTTCCTCATCTCCCAAAACACCATTGTCACCAGCATGTGGATTCAAGCCCAAAACAGCAATCAATGGTTTATCAATTCCGAAATCCATTCTTAAGGTCTTATCGAAAATCTTTATTTTATCTCTGAGCCTTTCTTTGGTAATGGCTTTAGGAACATCCTTTAGAGGCAGATGGTTGGTCACCAATCCCACACGCAGGCCATCATTTACCAAGAGCATCAGGCTTTCTTTTTTGCCGGAAGCTTCTGCTAGGAATTCCGTATGTCCCGCATAAGGGAACTTCGCCATGTTCATGGCTTTCTTATTGATAGGAGCAGTAACCAAGGCGTCTATCAGACCATTTTTCAAGTCATCTACACTCTTTTCCAAAGCCACAAATGCAAATTTTCCACCTTGTTCCGTAGCTTGTCCTAGAGAAATTTCCGCATTGTCTTTCCAACAATCAATTACATTTATCCGTCCACGGCTAGCATGTTCAGCAGATATGATTCCTTGGAATTTGATATTGCCATCTAGAATATTCTTATGGTATCCGACCACTTTCGTAGAGCCGTAAATAACGGGAGTGATATGATTCAGTATGCGTTCATCTCCCAATACTTTTAAAATCACTTCCGGTCCAACACCATTTATATCCCCAATGCTAATTCCTACTTTAAAATTACTCATGTTCTTTATTTAATTCGGATTGCGATTTATCGCAATAATACACCAAGACAAAATAACGATACAAATTATAAGTCAGCTTTATCTATAAATCTAAATGTCTATAAATCTAAGTATCTATTTAATCCAAATAACGTCGCAAAAAATCAAAAATCAAACGTACGCCCACTCCTGTTCCCTCCTTAGTCCTATAACCACTTTTCTTATGTAGATAAGCAGGACCCGCAATGTCAAAATGTAACCAAGGATAATCTGTAAAATGCTCTAAAAATTTACCCGCTGTGATATGACCCGCATATGCACCACCTAAGTTTTTAATATCGGCAATATCCGATTTTATCGTTTCTCCATACTCTTTCCACATTGGCATTTCTACCAAACGTTCGTGGGTATTGTGTCCACTTTGTTCTAATTTATATTTGACCTTGCTGTCGGCATTTCCCATGAATGGAATCCCTTCCGGTCCGATACAATAGGCCGCAGCACCTGTAAGCGTAGCAAAATCCATTACCAATTCCGGCTCATATTGCTTGGCATAATGCAAGGAGTCTGCCAAGGTCATTCTTCCTTCCGCATCGGTATTCAATACCTCCACTGTTATACCACTATAAGTAGTCACGACATCTCCGGGGACATAAGCATCCTGCCCGGGTCTGTTATCCGTAGCACCTACCAAGGCAACGACCTTTAAAGGAAGTTTTGCTTTGGCAACAGCCATCATGATCCCTACTACTGCGGCAGAACCAGCCATATCGCACTTCATATAATCCATAGAATTCTTAGTCGGCTTCAAACTCAAACCACCAGTGTCGTACATGACACCCTTTCCTACTAAAACTATCGGATTACTGTTTTTTGCATTTTTGGGCATCCATTCCATGATGTTGAATGTAGGAGGCAACATACTTCCTTGGTTCACAGAAAGCAAACCACCCATTCCCATTTTTTCTATTTTCTTTTTATCAAAAACCTTCACCTTGAAGCCACATTCCTTACCCAAGGCTTTTACTTCTTCACTAAAATTAGGAGCATTCATATAGGAATGAGGTTCGTTGACCATATCCCTGGCCTTGCAAGTCGATTCCAATACATGACTCAATCTCTCGAAATCCCCTTTCTTCATTCCGGAAGCATGGATTTTGACTTCTTTCAAGGAATTTGCCTTAGCTTTCTTATCATTGAAATATTTTAGGAACTGGTAATTCCCTAAAACCAAGCCCTCTGCCACAGCGGCTACTATATTCAAATTAGAATGGTTGATGACCGTAGCGGATCGGATTTTATAATGTTCCAATTTATCCAAGAGGTCGGCTGCCGCCAAACGGGCATCTTCTTGGGTTCTATATTCATCGTGGCTTTCTTTGGCGATCAGCACAAAAGCAAAATTAATGGCTTTCGGGAAAACGAATGATTTGACTTCTTTCTGGAGTCCTTTGGAAAGTACTGTGATTTCTCCCGGACTTAGATAATTATCCGCCCAATCGAGATTTGATCCATCTGAAATGATAATAAGATTATTTTTCAGGGATTTGGTATGCGAGAATTTGGTATTCATTGAATATGGTATATAAATAAAAATAGGTCTCAAAGATAGTTAATTTATGTTTAGTCGCATGAGATTGAAAAGACTCATTTCCCCGAACTAAAAGAAAGCGGCTATTGTTAGCCTTTTTCAAGCAATAATTATCCCATAATTCAATACCTTTGGAAGATATGAAAGCGAAAAAATCATTTGGTCAGCATTTTTTACATAGGGAGGACATTGCCGAGCAGATTGCAAAATCATTAATCCATAGGGATAAATATGATAAAGTCATAGAGGTAGGGCCGGGAAAAGGTATGCTGAGCAAATACCTGATAGAAGATTGGGGCAAGAATCTAGTCGCCGTAGAAGCGGACAGGGATATGGTTCGTTATCTGGCTACTTGCTTTCCTAATTTAGAGGTAGTGTACAAGGATTTTCTTAAAGTATGGTTCAACCAAATTTTTGAAGAGGGAGAGTCCTTTGCCCTTATCGGCAATTATCCCTATAATATTTCTTCGCAGATTGTTTTCCGGATGTTGGAACACAAAGAATTGATTCCGGAGTTAGTCGGTATGTTCCAAAAGGAAATGGCGGAAAGAATCATTGCTAGTCCGGGCGGAAAGGATTATGGAGTAATCAGTGTTTTGACCCAGGCATATTATGAGGGAGAATATTTGTTCACAGTCGAGAAAGAAGCTTTCAGTCCGCCACCCAGAGTCATGTCTGCCGTTATTCGATTGTCTAGGAAAGATGACCAGGAATTGGGTTGTGATCATAAATTATTCAGGCAGGTAGTCAAGCAGGCATTTAGCCAAAGAAGAAAAATGCTCCGCAATACCATGAAAATTTTCATGCCCCATGAAATCCTTATGGAAGACAAATATTTCACTATTCGCCCAGAAAAATTATCCGTAGAAGAATTTGTAATATTGACCAATAAAATCGCAGACTGGAAAGAAAAGAATGGAGGTTTATAATTTTCATAATTATCCAACATTCTACGAATAAGAAACTATTAGAGGAATTTGTGCATATTCGTGGCAGTCTGTAAATACCCAACTTCAGAAATGAAAAACTGGAAAAATATCTCCTATCTCAAAAAAGGGAATAGTATTCAGCAAAAAGCTTATTTCTGTCTATAATTAATTTTTTATAACAATTCAATCGCTCTAAGAACAAGAACCCATTAGAGAAATTCGTGCATATTCGTGGCGAATAAAACAAGGAAACATCAGTAAGAAGCATCTATTCTATACGACCGTGCAACATAATCAGAACAAATGCTATTCTATGTTTAACAACTAACACCAATCCACATATGAAACAATTTATACTTATAAGCATAACTTTCATTTTATCATTTCCCTTGTTTCTCCTTGGGCAAGAGTCAGTCAGCCTAAAAGATTCTAGTGAGCTAAAGCATTTATATTTTCCTTTGGATGCAAAGAGTACCGAATCATTATATTTTAAAAAAGAAATTCCTAAAGATTGGAATTGGGATTTTAATTCGGTAATTGAAATAAGCGAAAATGAAAAAGATCCATTATCCCTTTTGGATTATGGACAATATATAAAGGCAGAATATAATGGAAATAATGAAGTGCAATTTGAATTAATTTCCAAGCATTCTTTTGTTATGGATATTTTGCAAAATGGAAATGATGTATATGCCGTAGTAGTGGACAATAAAGGAAAAATTATCCAAGCAGATGAAGTGAATTATAGAGGTGATGATTTAATTTTTAATGAAGAATATAAAGCTTATAAATTATCCAAGGCTAAATCCAATACACTAGTAAAAATAAAAATAGGAGAACAAGTTTCTTATTTTAAAATAAGCGATGATGATGGTAGAAGTCGATGGGAAAAATTCAAAGGAAAGCCTATTGGGAATGTATTAATTAACCAACCAAAGAAAGTGTTCCTTGGGGTTTTTAAATTATTTAAGAAAAAGAAGAAAAACATTCCCAATGGATATATCGTAATAAATCAACCTAAATATAAATTACTCGACACGGTAAAAACAAAAGCATATTATGTTTATAAACATAATGGGAAGCCACATGATAAACCAATCCAACTTGTCCTAGTTGAAGAAGGGAATTACAATTACAAAAGTTATAATTTAAGAAATAAAATTATAGATGTGACCATCCATCCATCAAAACCCGGACATTTTTCTTATGATTTCGTATTAGGTGATTCCTTGGCTATAGATAAAAATTATAGGTTGATTTATCAATTTGGAAATAATAAGAATTATACAAAAAATCATTACGAAGAAATTGAATTCAGGTTAGAAGACTATGAATTGGATGATGTGGAATATAGTTTTCGCTCTTTGAAAAGAGAATATGATAAAAATGAAAAAATAATCTTAAAAGCGGATGCGAAATATACTACGGGAAAAAGAGTAGCTGATGTAAATATGGAATTATTTGTTCTTACGGATAAGGTAGGGAAATACTTGCAAGATGAAATGATGGTTCCCGACACGATTTGGAAACATAGCCAAATTTTGGATTATGATGCGACTACCCAAATCATTATTCCGGATTCTATTTTACCAAAAGCTAAAATGGAGTTGAAAGCAGAAGCATTTTTCAGTATAGCAAATGGAGAATTGCAATCTAATTCTACCACATTTGAAATTAATTCAAGTTCCAATTTAGAAACACATAAGGAATTGAATTTATTTTTTTCTGATGGGAAAGTAAAAGGCAGTTTAATGTTAGGTGATTCCAGTGTTTCTACAAAAGCAAAATTGTTTATTGATTATACGGATGAAAACAACTATGATGAAGTTGAGTTGGAAGAAGAAGTTGAGTTGCCTTTTGAGAAAATAATAAATCCTTATGTAGCTTCGTATTATTTGACTATTGATACGGATGGTGGGTTGCAAGATTATTTGGAAATAGATAAAAGCATATCGGGTGTTTCATTGAGAGGAAATATAAACATAGATTCATTTAGATTAAAATTATTCAATAACTATAATAATTCTATTTCTTATCAAATATATTATGATGGGAAATTATTAAAAAAAGAAATTTCTACGGATTCTATTATTTCTTTTGAATGCAAAACTGAGGGTTATGAAAATTACAGGATTTTTTATGGTTATATCTGGGGAGGAAAACCTTGTTTGGAAGATAGATTATTCAATGTGAATCCCAATAAATTAATATTGGAAATAGAACAAAAAGAAGAACCCGAACCAGGAAAAGAATTAGATATTAAAATAACCGCCAAAACACAAGAAGGGATTCCCGTTCCTAATACAGAAATAGCAGCTTCTGCCATCAGTTCAAAATTCGGCAGCAGTATTAATAAACAAATTAATTATCCTAAATTTCCCAGATACCCTAGGGGTTATATGTATTCGAGATATAAGTTTGAAGAAATAGATAATGATAGGGATGAGGAAATGGGCTCTGTTAAAATAAATTCTGAATGGATTGATGAATTAAATTTAAAAACATCCAGGAAGTATAATGTAATGAACCCTAAAAATGGAAGATATCATGAATATATTCCATTACCATCTGAACTTGACAGTTTCGCTCAGTTTTCACCTTTTATTATTTCTAATGGAGAATTCAGATATGTTTATTCTATTATAGCAAATAGAAAGCCCATTTATTATCATGATGCAAGTGCTCAGGAATATGCTTTTGTCCTAAGGGCAGGAAAACACAATTTTGAAATTAGAACAAATAATGGAATTTATGAATTGAAAAATATCGAATTGCGGAATGGCTATAAATTAATATTGAGTATCGATGAAAAATGGTGCAAAGAGAATCCGAATAAGGAAATTAAATTTTATCCTAAGAAAAAGAGATGGGATAAAGTCGAGAAAATAAATAGAAGTAATTCCCTTATGCGGCTGAATACGCAGAGTGATTTTTATTTGTGGGAAAACAGAGGGAAAGTCCATAAGGCTAAATATCATAGAGGTATGTATATAGGCCCCTTTTATCCTGGAAAGGAATTGAATGTAATAAATCAAAGGAATTTTAAAAGGAAAATGTATTTTGAACCGGGCTATGCTTATCATATTCTAGAAAATAGAGAACGACTGTATGAATTGAATTTAATGAAATCCGATAGGAAATCGAAATTAAGGAACAAGTTTTGGGATTATGATATAAACGAACTTGCACTAACTCCAAAACAAATAAACTATATTTATCCAGAAGAAAGAATAAATCATCCTTTCCATAGATTTTACCATGATTCCGGAGGGGAAGAGCTCCATTCTACATCTTTAATTTTAGAAAACCTTATGGATGTTCCTTTATTGATTGCATTAATTGATGAAGAAGAAAAACCCTATTTATTCAGCCCTTCCAAAAGTCAAATGAATAATTTACCCCAAGGTAAATATGAATTATTATTCTTATATAAAGATGGATATATTTCAAAAAATATAGAATTAAAACCTAACCATACTACTTTCCAAAGAATACAGAAAGAAAAAATTGAAACGCTGGAATTCAAAGAAAAAATACAAACAGCTTTCGGCGATTTGTACGAATGGGATAAAAGTATTTTCAATATCAAAGAAAAAGAAAGTATAGGGTTTTTAGATGATGCTGAATTTCATGATAAAATATTAAATTATTTTTATTATAAGGATTCCATTCG
>JAHDHJ010000001.1:24267-51005 GCA_020631375.1 Saprospiraceae bacterium
ACAACTCACAAATCCGAGAAAATTTCAGTAATTACGCTTATTGGAAAACGGATTTAATTACGGATGAAAATGGCGAATCGCATTTTACTATAAAATTGCCGGATGATATTACGGGCTGGAAATCATTCGCCATAGGCATGGATGAAAAACAACGTTATGGAATTGCACAAAAAGATTTTAATGCCTATAAAAAAATAATGGCACAATTATCTATTCCGCGTTTTGCGGTAGAGGGAGATGAATTCGAAATCGTAGGACAATCCATTAATTATACCCAAGATTCTTTCTTGGTGAAAACGGCATTTGTTTTTGATAATAATATATTAGGTATTAATGATGAATGGCTGAATAATTCCTTTACTGAATATGCTAAAATAATTGTTCCCGAAGAAAAGGATTCCTTGGAGTTGACTTATAAATTAACGATGGGGGATTATTATGATGGAGAAAAAAGAAAATTAAAAATCAACAAACAAGGAACAATAGAATCCAAAGGAGAATTTCGAGTACTAAAAAACAATGATAAATTTAATTATACGGCAACACTCGACGCAGCAATAAAAGTTTCCGTTCAAAATAATAAATTGGATGTCTTATTGGAATCTTTGGATTATTTAAAAGATTACGAATTCGGCTGTAATGAGCAAACCGCAAGTAGATTAATTGCTCTTTTATTGGAAAAAGAATTGAGGAAAAGATTGGGGGAAAAATTCAATGGGGAAAGAAAAATATTAAAAGCCATTCGACTTCTCGAAAAACGACAAAATAAATATGGAACTTGGGGTTGGTGGGATGAAGATGTCGATGTGAATTGGATTACACTTTATGTTTTGGAAGCATTGCAAATGGCAGAAAATTCCGGATATGAAATTTCTTTTTTAGATAAGGCATTGAATTTAATTGCGCAAAGAAACCACAATTTTAAAACGGCGGACCAATTAAAAGCCATTCATATTTTATTGAACGATGGCACAGCGGTGGATTCAACGGAAATCATGAAAAACGATACGATAGATTTATCCGTTTCGGAATTTTTATTATGGAATAAAATAAAACAGAAATCTGGCTATACGGTAGATTATGATTCTATTAAAAACTTATTGGTCAAATCAACTTATGGAGGTATGCATATTTCTTCCGAAAATAAATATTGGTATTATGATAATGTAAATGCTACATTATTAGCCTACGATATTTTTAAGGAAAATGGTGATGGAAAAATTACGGACGCCATAGAATTGTTCCTTTATAAAAATAGGACGCACCAAGGATGGAACAATACGATTCATTCCGCCAATATTTTAAAAAGAATATTGCCTGATGAAAATGAAATATCTACTTCTTCATTTATATCTATTGAGGGAAAAGAAATAAAAGATTTTCCTTATGTGATGGAATTTGATAAGAATAATATTTCAATTACACATAGTGGAAGTTCGCCTCATTTTGTAAGCGTTTATCAAGATGGACATATCAGGAATCCAAAAGAACGGAAAGATGTTTTTGAAGTGGAATCTTATTTTATGCAAGGCGATAAAAAAGTGGACGAATTGAAAAAATCAACACCTGCCAAAATGGTAGTGAAAGTAAATGCAAAAGAAGAGGGTGATTATATTAAAATAGAAATTCCGATTCCATCGGCTTGTTCTTATGCAGGGAAAAAGCAATATCATGGAATAGAAACCCACAGGGAATATCACAAGGATAAAGTCTTGATTTTTTGTTCTAGATTACCCAAAGGGGAAAATATTTTTACGATTGATTTAGAACCGAGATATACCGGAAAATATATTTTGAATCCGGCAAAAGTGGAAGAAATGTATGCTCCGAATATTTTCGGTAGGAATGGAATTGGAAAACTTAATGTAAATTGATTTTTGTTAGTATTGCGTTAATTGATATTCTATATTTTTTGATTTATAGTGAAAATGATTAAATTAATATGAAATTGAATGCAGGAATTATAACTTCAAAATTAAAAGAATCAAAGGAATTCTATGTGGAGAAGTTAGGATTTGGAATTACTCATGAGTTAGATTGGTTCATTTTGCTCCATACTCCGAATAAAGAATTTGAAATTTCATTCTTGGCTCCGAACCATCCGTCCCAAGGGAAAATTTTCCAAACGGAGTTCAATAATCAGGGAATTTATTTTACTATAGAAATGGATGATGTCGATGCTTGGTATGAAGAAGTAAAAGGGAAAGGAATTCCAATAGAAATAGAAATGAGGGATGAACCCTGGGGGGATAGACATTTTGCAATAGTTGATCCTAACGGAATAGGAATTGATTTTGTCCGCCATACTAATCCTGAGGAATAGCTTCACCTTTCAAGGTGTTTTTTACCTTGAAATACTGTTCGGATGGATTGTTTCAGGTGGGCAAACACCTGAAACGGCAGTTATTTTAAAACCATCGGGTAGGGTAACTTTTTCTATACTCGTGTTGTCTATTTTGGATTTAAGTAATTGGACAAAAATAATCCAATAGTAGTGCTATCATAAGATTATGGTAAGCAATATTTTATCTAAAAGTCTCTATGTCTAAATATCTAGCTCATATCTACTTAATCCAAATGAGGAGTTGTTCTAGACTTGTAGGGTGCGGTTATTTTTTTCGAAAATAAGGAGTTCGGCTAGGAATGATTCGGATATGGTTTTCTTTTTGGTTAATTATTTGAATAACTTCAATATGGATTCCGTACATTCAAAGAAAGAAGCATCCGATTTTCTTTTTCTCCATACAGAATCCATTAGGGGTTCATAATGGAGTATGAGTTCCATGATTCTACAAAAGAGTATAATGTTTTTTTAGGTTCTGAATTCTTCTCATATAAAAAATATTGTTCGCCATTCCCAAGTTAGTCCACTAGACGTTTCATCATAATCAGAGCAATTATTTCATTGTTAATTTATTGACTAATTCCTCTCTTTTCCTTACGGAAACCTCTACTTCAGAACCGTCTATCATCACTAATTTTGCAGGTTTCCCACGCAGGAAGCGCTTCACATGATCCATATTGACCATATGGGATTTATGGATTCTGAAATAATCATAATCTTCCAATACCTCTTCAAAATGTTTAAGTGTCTTGGAAATTAAGATATGCTTATCGGAATCGACCATAAACACTTTGGTATAATTGCCATAGGCCTCGCACCTTACAATATCCCTAGGTGCTAAAAAAACAAAGCCATCCGAAGTAGCGAATGCAATCTTAGCCGGCAATTCTTTCAATACACTTCCTTTCAGCGCATCAAAAAGGGCGGCGTTATTATTATCAAGGTTCTTTTTTACTTTATTTACCGCAGCCACCAGTTCATCTATATCTATCGGCTTGAGCAAATAATCCACAGCCGAAAACTTGAATGCCTTGACAGCATATTGTTCATAAGCAGTAGTGAAAATGACTTGGAACGGAATTTTGTCAAAGGAATCCAAAAATTGGAAACCATCTTTCAAAGGCATTCTTACATCAAGGAAAATAAAATCAGGAGACATTTCCCTAATTAAATCTTCTGCAAGGGCAGCAGAATCCGCTTCAGCGATTACTTCTACATCAGGACAGTATTCTTCACAAATAGTTCTTAGTACTCTTCTTCCTTTTGATTCATCATCTACAATAATGCAACTAATCTTCCCGTCCATCCTTTTATACTATTTTCTAATAGGCACTATTCCAAATTCTTTTTGTGAATGTAGAATTAGGAATAAATGCTGAAATTTGGACTAAATTAAGCAAGTCTGATAAAAAAATCAGTTTTTTAACACATTATGTAAAAAGGCTTGGCATCAGATGCCAAGCCTTTTTTATATAATGTAAACAAATTTTTAATCAACCACCGGATTCGATCCTCAATTTAGCAATTTGGCTTTGCCACAATCGCTTTTGATCCTCCACTTCATCACTATCACAAAAATCAGTAATTTCCAAAATCGTTTCTCCGGTAACTTCCGACCTGCTAAATCTTATTTCAAAATATTCTTCTTCGCTTTCTGCATCTTCCCATTTGAACCTAACTCGTTCATCCTCAATATCATCTATAATCGTAGCTACTTCTTCAGAACCATCCCAAGAAAAGGTGTATTCGTCTCCTTCCACATCACACTCATCACAAAACCATCTAATAATGGCAGATGAATCTGTAAAAAACTTATAGAGAATAGTAGGGGAGGCCCTAAAAATGAACTCTATGTCAAATGACACTCTTTCCATGTGAGTTTACTTTATTTTTTCAATGATCAGACACAAATGCACCTGACTTTAACCGCAATAAAAAGTAAATAAATGATTTTTCCAAATAGAGGGAACTAATTTTGCAAAATAACCATTTTATTATAAGGAGCAGATGGAATAATTCATGCATTATTCTAATTAGATGGATTAAAATTGTCAACTTACTTGATTCTAATAACATATTCCATTAATTTTGTAAAGATATACACGCAACATCTCTTCTCTTTTCTAAAAAATTAAAAGGCTATTTGAATGAGGCAACTGAAAATTACCAAGTCAATCACCAACCGTGAAAGTCAGTCGTTGGAGAAATATCTTCAAGAAATTGGTAAGGTAGATTTGCTTACTCCGGAGGAAGAAGTGGATTTGGCAAAAAGAATTAAACAAGGAGATCAAATCGCCTTGGAGAAATTAACAAAAGCCAATCTCCGTTTTGTCGTTTCCGTAGCAAAACAATACCAGAACCAAGGACTCTCTTTGAGTGACTTGATTAATGAGGGGAATTTGGGATTAATTAAGGCAGCCCAACGTTTCGATGAAACGAGGGGTTTTAAATTCATTTCCTATGCTGTGTGGTGGATCAGACAATCTATCCTCCAAGCATTGGCAGAACAATCCCGTATAGTAAGGCTACCATTGAATAAGGTAGGCTCACTCAACAAAATCAATAAAGCTTTCTCCCAATTGGAGCAAGAATACGAACGTGAACCCTCTGCTGAGGAATTGGCGGAACAGTTGGAAATCAACACTGAAGAAGTCGAAACGACTTTGGGAGTGGCAGCCAGACACGTTTCTATGGATGCACCTTTCGTAGAGGGAGAGGACAATTCACTTTTGGACGTATTGGAAAACAGCAATACTCCACTTACGGATTCAAAATTGGAATACCATGAGTCACTAAGCCGTGAAATCGAACGTTCCTTAGGCACGTTGACCGAAAGGCAAGCCGATGTCATCAAATTATATTTTGGTATTACAGTAGAACATCCTATGTCTTTGGAAGATATTGGAGAAAAATTCGGTCTTACTCGTGAACGTGTCCGTCAAATCAAGGATAAGGCTATTAATAAATTAAGAAATACTTCCCGTAGTAAACTGCTTAAGCATTACTTAGGAGCATAATTTTTTTATTTTTATTCAAACAAATAAAAGCCCCTCGAGAAATCTCGAGGGGCTTTTTTTGTTGGTATGGGACTCCAGCCTAATCTCTTCTATCATATGCTTGTCAGAATATTAGCCCAATCTTTTCCTAGAGTTTTAAAATCATTATCTTTGCAGCTTCTTAGAAACTGTTAAGCCGAATCCAAACAGCTTCTTATTGAAAATATTTTCATTACTAACCATTTTTTAAAAGTATGAAAGATACCATTGTCCAAAAAGACCAAGCTCTTAGCAACTGGAGAGAGCAGGAAAAAAATTCTTTAGAATTATTGAGCATCATGGGAGATTTGAGGTTCGACAAAGATGTAGAACTTATTTATTTCCACCATCCTCTTTATGATTCTAGACCAAGTGAATTATTGAATACCTTATTGTTTTCTAAGAAATACACCACTACTCCTATCGCTGTAGAGACAATATTATCAATCGCCAAGGCGATTGACTGTTTGGAAGGCATAGCACCGTCTAAAATAGATATTGGCAAATTGGCATTGGAATGGTTGGATGAAAATAAGGCAGAGGGAGATTTGACTAAATTCATTCATGATAAATTGGGTGGACATGTAGGAGAAAATAAAAAGGTGCTTGGTTCAAGGGATGTTGTGCTTTATGGTTTTGGTAGAATCGGTCGGTTAGTGGCGAGGCTCATTGCTGAAAAAACAGGAAAGGGAGAACAATTGAGATTGAAAGCTATCGTTTTGCGTCCAAAGTTGAAGGATCGTGCTGAGGAATTGGAAAAAAGGGCATCATTGCTCCGTAAGGATTCCGTACATGGTACATTCAAAGGCGTAATTACTGTAGATGCGGAAAATGAGGAATTGATTATCAATGGGAATAGGGTGAAAATTATTTTTGCCGGCAAACCGGAAGATATTGATTTCACTACATATAATATCAATAATGCCATTGTCATTGACAATACCGGCGTATGGAGGGATAAGGAAGGTCTCAGCCGTCATTTACGCCCGGGAGCTAGCCAAGCGATGTTGACAGCGCCGGGAGATGGTGTACCGAATATTGTTCATGGTGTGAACAATAAAGAATTGGATTTCAAAAAAGACCTTGTTTTTTCTGCTGCTTCTTGTACTACGAATGCCATTGTTCCTGTCATTAAGGTGATTAATGATTCTTTGGGAATTGACAAAGGACATATCGAGTCCATCCACTCTTACACGAACGACCAGAACCTGATTGATAATTTCCATAAAAAACCACGTAGAGGTAGAGGTGCGCCATTGAATATGGTTCTGACTTCGACTGGGGCAGCAAAAGCCGTTTCCAAAGTAATTCCAGAATTGGCAGGTATCCTTACAGGTAATGCTGTCCGTGTTCCTACGCCTAATGTTTCATTGGCAATCATGAATCTGACTTTGAAAAACCCTACCACTAGGGAGGATTTGAATAAATTAATCCAGAAGTCGGCATTGCACGGGAAATTGGTTGAACAAATCCACTATTCTACAGATACCGAGTTTGTTTCTAATGATGTAGTCGGTCATACAAGTGCTTCCATCGTAGATGCACCATCCACCATAGTTTCCAAGGACGGAATGAATGCGACCATCTATGTCTGGTATGATAATGAATTCGGATATTCTTGCCAAGTGGTGAGATTAGCGAAATATGTTTCCCAAGTAAGAAGATTGAGGTATTATTAATTTGTGTAAAACACAAAGTCAATAGTTTCATAGTCCATAGACCATAGTTTTATTTTTATCAATACTGCTACAGTCTGTGGACTTTGTCTTAATGAATACAGTTTTCGGTCAACCAAATAGTGATTTTTGGCATTTACTATATGGTACTTGATTTTCATTAAATAAAATTAAACAATAATAAATAATGGCATCTCCTGAAAGAGCATTGTGTGTGATTATAGGTTCTGGTCCTGCCGGATATACTGCGGCTGTTTATGCTGCTCGGGCAAATCTCAAACCCATCGTTTATACCGGTCCCGAACCGGGCGGTCAATTGATGATTACGACTGAAGTAGAAAATTATCCCGGATATCCCGAGGGTGTCCAAGGTCCTAAAATGATGGACGATTTCCAAAAACAAGCGGAACGATTCGGTACGGATATCCGTAGGGAAATGATTACGAAAGTTGATTTTTCAGGCCCTGTTCATAAATTATGGACTGAGGGTGGACACGAATTACATGCTGATGCGGTAATTATTTCTACCGGAGCAAGTGCCATGTGGCTGGGATTGGAGAATGAGGGGAGATTGGCAAGGAATGGCGGAGGTGTTTCTGCTTGTGCGGTTTGTGATGGTTTCTTTTATAAGGGATTGGATGTAGCAATCGTAGGCGCCGGAGATACGGCTGCCGAAGAAGCCCAATATTTGGCAAAATTATGTAAGAATGTACATATGCTTGTCCGTAGGGATGAAATGCGTGCTTCCAAAATCATGCAGGAACGTGTAAAAAACACGGAAAATATCACGATTCATTGGAATACCGAGACTAAGGATGTCTTGGG
The DNA here is from genome assembly GCA_020631375.1 of Saprospiraceae bacterium. Taxonomy (GTDB): domain Bacteria; phylum Bacteroidota; class Bacteroidia; order Chitinophagales; family Saprospiraceae; genus JAHDCE01. Next base: position 32,148 of record JAHDHJ010000001.1, read on the forward strand.
CCAGGATGAAGTAGAGGGTGCATTGGTTTATAATAATAAAACAGGCGAAGAAAGTACGATTCCTGTCCAAGGGTTTTTCGTGGCTATCGGACATAAACCGAACACTGCCATTTTCAAGGATTGGCTGGATATGGATGAAACGGGTTATCTAAAAGCGACCCCCGGACGAACATTCACGAATATCGAAGGTGTTTTCGTGAGTGGCGATGCTCAGGATCATATTTACAGACAAGCCGTTACCGCTGCGGGTACTGGTTGTATGGCTGCCTTGGATGCGGAAAGGTATTTGACTGAAAAGGGAATCATTTAAGGAGATTCTTAGATTTAGAGGTATTTAGACTTAATAGGGAATCCGATTTATCGGATTCCCTATTTTTTATTATCTTATTAAATAACAATTCTCAATGCTACTGTAGGATTATCTCAAATACTTTTTTTATCTAAATATCTCTAAATCTAAGTATCTAGCCATCTGCTTTATTATATCAATTTAAATTCTTCTCTTAGTTTATAAGTCCGTCTTATTTTTTCGTAGGTCTTGGTGGCTTGTTTATAACTCAATGTTTGTTGTCCATCCGAAAATGCTTTTTCAGGACTTTGGTGGACTTCCATAATCACGCCATCCGCTCCTCCCATAATACTCGCCAATGCTACCGGTTCTACAAATTGCCTGAGCCCGATTCCGTGGGAAGGGTCGGAGATAATTGGCAAATGTGTTTTTTCTTTGAGTATCGCTATCGCATTAATATCAAAACAATTTCTATAAGCGTTTTCGTAAGAACGGATGCCTCTTTCGCAAAGCATTATCTTTTCATTTCCATTAGAAAAAATATATTCTGCGGCTTGTAACAATTCATCAATCGTTCCAGAAATTCCCCTTTTTAATAAAACGGGTTTATCCACTTCTCCGAGTGCATCCAATAAATTAAAATTCTGGGAATTTCTTGCACCTACTTGAAAAATGTCAACGTAGTCCGCCATCGCTTCTATTTGTTCTACCATCATCACTTCCGTAATGATTTTTAATCCGGCGGCTTTGGCTTGTTCATACCATAATTTTAATCCGTCCATTCCCAAACCCCGAAATGCATAAGGAGAACTTCTCGGTTTATAAACGCCACCCCGCATTATTTTAATTCCATTTTCCACAAGGTGATTAATGGTGCTTTCTATTTGTTCTTCCGACTCGATAGAACAAGGTCCTGCCATAATAGGAAAATGTCCCGTTCCTATTTTTACATCATCACCCAAATCAATTACTGTATCTTTTACTTTCCATTTTTTGGAAACTAATTTATAAGGGTCACTGACTTTGTGAATATCCTTTATTCCCTCCATCGTTCCGATACTGCGAATATCAAAATCCTTTTTTCCGACAGCTACGATATAATTTCCGAATTGGGTATTGACTTCATTCCCCTCGTAATTGATACTCTGCAATTTTTCTTGCAATTTTTCCTTTTGGGAAGCTGCTATGTTTTTTTCTAATTGTATAATCATTTCTTATATAGATTTTGAGATTTTAAAGTTTTAAATATTCGTCTGACGAGTGTTATTTTAAAAACATTACTTGACGATTATTTAAACCAATTTTTTATTCCTAATTCCAGCTACGAAATTTTTAATGGTATTTTCTAATTTTGTTCCTTTTTCCAAAGCCCGAATAAATGCACTTCCGATAATTGCACCATTGGCATATTTACAAGCCTTAGAAAAAGAATTAAAATCCGAAATGCCAAAACCGATTAATCTTGGTGTTTCCAAATTCATATTATGAATCCTTTCGTAATATTTTATTTGTTTTTCGTTGCTGTCTTCTGTGCCTCCTGTGGTAGCATTACTAGAAACCATATAAATAAATCCATTACTTAATTCATCTATTTTTCGGACTCTATATTCTTCTGTCAATGGTGTAATTAAAAATGAAATGGCAATATCATTTTCTTCAAAATAATTTTTTAAATCCCTTTCATATTCATACAATGGCAAATCGGGCAATATTAATCCATCTACGCCAGAGGATTTACAAGCGGCAATAAACTTTTCTACACCATATTGAAATACCTGATTAAAATATCCCATCAGAACCAATGGCACTTCTGTATGCTTTCTTGCATTTTTTATTTGGGAAAATAATAAATCCAAATTCATTCCATTTCTCAATGCGACACTGCTTGACTGCTGGATTGTTAATCCATCTGCCAAAGGGTCGGAATAAGGCATTCCTATTTCTATTAAATCCGTTCCGGCTTCCGCCAATGTTTTAATAATTATTTCTGTGTCATTTAAATTCGGATGACCTGCCGTAAAATAAATATTGAGGATATTCTTTTCCTTATTCTTAAATAATGATTTTATTCTGTTCATCTTTTTTATTTGATAGCATGGATTTTACCCCTCATATTGTCAGGTGAACAAACACCTGGCAAGGCAAATGAATTTTATTTGGCATTATGCAAAACGGTCGAAATGTTTTGTATAGGTTTCCAAATCCTTATCTCCTCTTCCTGATAAATTAATTACAATTGTATCATTTTTTTTATACTCTAATTTCTCCATTGCTGCGAAAGCATGTGCGGATTCCAAGGCGGGAATTATTCCTTCTTTTCTTGATAAAAAGAATGCCGATTTTAATGCTTCATCATCTGTAATGGAAGTTGCTTCCGCCCTACCCGAAGAAATCAAATGTGCATGCAAGGGACCAATCCCCGGATAATCCAATCCGGCAGAAATAGAATATGGTTCTACAATTTGTCCGTCGCTTGTTTGCATTAATAAAGTACGGCTTCCGTGAATTATCCCTTCAGAACCAATCACACTTGTAGCTGCCGTTTCTCCGGAATGAATTCCCAAGCCCGCAGCTTCAACTGCAATTAATCTTGTATTCTTATTATTTAAATAATGATAAAATGCACCAGCCGCATTACTACCTCCGCCCACACAAGCAACAATAATATCAGGGTTTTCATTTCCTGTTTTTTCCATTAATTGTTTTTTCATTTCTGCCGAAATAACAGATTGGAATTTCGCGACCATTTCCGGATACGGATGCGGACCAACTACAGAACCAATAATATAATGTGTATCATTCGGATGGTTTATCCAATCCCGAATGGCTTCGTTCGTTGCGTCTTTTAATGTCTTACTTCCACTTAATGCAGGTCGGACTTCCGCGCCTAACATTTTCATTCTTTTCACATTTGGTGCTTGGCGTTCAATATCCTTTTCGCCCATATAAACGATGCACTCAATTCCCATTAATGCACAAACTGTGGCAGTCGCCACGCCATGTTGCCCTGCTCCGGTTTCTGCAATAATTCTTTTTTTATTCAAGCGTTTTGCCAAAAGAATTTGACCGATTGTATTATTTACCTTGTGCGCTCCTGTATGGCATAAATCTTCCCGCTTTAAATAAATATTCGCTTGGTAATGTTCGGAAAATCTTTTAGCAAAATAAAGTGGCGTTGGTCGCCCTACATAATCTGACAACAACTGATCGAATTCTTTTTTGAAATCAGATTCCGAAATTATTTTCTCGTAATTCTGTTTTAATTCCTCCACACATGGATGCAATAATTCAGGGATATATGCTCCTCCGAATTTTCCATAATAACCTCTATTATCTACTTTGTACATTATGCTCAAATATTTATTTCTTCAATAAATTCTTTTATTAATTCTATATTTTTCAATGCCGGTTTTATTTCGAATCCTGAATTCACATCTAGGGCATATAATTTATTATGATGAAATTCTTTTATGCTTTCTATGGAATCCATACTTATCCCTCCACTTAAAAAAAACGGGAGTTTTCCTTTGTACTTATCTAATACATTCCAATTGAATACAATTCCGTTTCCGCCGTAATCTTTTCCTTTTGCATCGAATAAAAAGTATTCACAATGCGCTTCATGTTCTTTTATTAATTCAAAATTAAATTCATCATCAACTCTAAATGCCTTCATTATTCTTAATCCTTTATTTTTCAATGTTTTGCAAAATTCGGGCGTCTCATCTCCGTGCAATTGAATAAATGAAAGTTCGTATTTTTTTGATTGCTCAATAATGTATTCTTTTTTAGCATTAACGAATACGCCTATTTTCTTAGCCTTTGTTTCAGGGGCGAAACCTTCAACAAATCGAAGTGATTTTTCATAAAATATCAATCCTAAGAAATCAATATCTAAGGAGTCTAATTCCTTGATGTTTTTTTCTTGCCGCATTCCGCAGACTTTTATTTTTAAATGCTGTTTCATGTATTTTATGAATACAAGGATTTTAATTCTTTTTGTTTTTCCAATGCGTTTATTTCATTGATGAATTGGGCGCAAGCTTTGGCTGGGTCATCTGAATGCATAAAGCGAGTTCCTACTAAAAAACCTTGGAATCCAGCTTCTTTCAGGCGAATTACAGTTTCCGGTTTCTTCAATCCACTTTCGGAAACTTTCACTACGCTGTCCGGAATTCCATTAATTAAATGCAATGAATTTTCTATCGAAACTTCAAATGTTTTTAAATTTCTATTATTCACTCCGACAGCATCCACATAAGGATTTATTTTACTCAATTGTTCACCTGAATGAATTTCCATCAGCACTTCCAATCCTAAATTACTTGCGGTTTCTGCTAGTTGTTTTAATTTATTTTTTTCTAAACACTCTGCAATTAATAAAATCGCATCCGCACCTATTGCCTTTGCTTCAATTAATTGATATTCGTCTATTACAAAATCCTTTCTTAATATTGGACAAAAATTATATTTCCTAGCTTCTGTCAAGTCTTCATTTTTTCCTCCGAAAAAATTAGTATCTGTCAATACTGAAAGTGCCGATGCCCCCGCTTGCATATATCCGATAGAGACTTCTTCTATTTTGGCATAAGGGTTTATAAATCCTTGACTTGGGGATTTCTTTTTGAATTCTGCAATAATTCCACTTTTGTCTTCCCTCAATAAGTATTTCCTCAAAGAAACAGATGGCGTATTAAAATAAATACTTTTCTCCAATAACTTCGCAGGATACAATGCTTTTCGTTCAGCTACTTCTTTGTGTTTATGTGTTATTATTTTTTCTAGTATATCCATTTTCTTATTATTTATTTGTGATTATTATTTATTCGTGATTTGTGAACGGGTGATTTGTGATTCCATTTGCTTCTTAGTGCTTCTTTTTTTGTTTGTTAATTACTGTTCCATTGTTAACTGTTTACTGATAACTATCCACTGCCAACTGAAAACTGTTCAAAGCATTTCCATTTTTCAATGATTCTTCTGCTTCGGCTATACAATCTATAATATTTACTTCCGGTTTAAATGTGTGGATTGCCATTCCGGCATTTGTGCTTACGACATCTATTTGGGCTTTTGTTCCTTTTCCATTTAAAACATTTTTGAAAATATTAACTGCTTCTTCTTGGGATTCTCCTCCGTTTAATTGTATTGGATTTATATGATTTTTATTTATTTTTTCCGGTGATAATACTTGATGTCCATAATTGTTTTTTATATCGAATTTTCCTGTCAATGAAATTTCATCATAACCATCCAATGCATAAACAATATTATATTTCCTACCTGAATCTTGCATAATGTAATTATATAACCTGGAAATTTCTAATGAGGAAGTCCCATATAATTGATGGGTTGGTTGACAAGGATTAACCAGTGGTCCTAATAAATTAAAAAAAGTACGGACGCCTAATTGTTTTCTTATTGCTGCTACGGATTTCATCGAGGGATGAAATTTAGGTGCGTGCATAAAACAAATATTAGCTCTATCTAATTGTTTTTTTAATTTATCAATATCATTCGTAAATTCATAACCTAATTTCTCTAATGTATTAGAAGAACCGGAAATAGATGACGAGCCATAATTTCCATGCTTTGTTACTTTATAGCCTGCACCCGCTACGACAAAACAAGATAATGTAGAAATATTAAATGTATTTTTTCCATCACCTCCCGTACCAACTATATCTATGGTTTCCATTCCTCCAAAATCCACCTTAATGCACAATTCTAATAAGGCATCTCTAAATCCCATTAATTCATCAATGGTAATTGAGCGCATTAAAAACACAGTCATAAAAGAAGCTAATTGTGAAGGATTCATTTTCCCATTTGTTATATTAATGAGAACTCTTTTTGCTTCTTCTTTTCCTAAGCTTTCGTGAGCATATAATTTTTGTAATAATTCTTTCATTAATAAATTTAGCTTTCCTTTGCCGCAGTTAAAAAATTAGACAATATTTTTTTTCCATCTGGAGTCATAATAGATTCTGGATGATATTGCACTCCAAAAATCGGCAATGATTTATGTCTAATAGACATGATTGCTCCGTCTGGAGATTTTGATGTAACCAATAAACATTCCGGACAATGCATTTCATCAATCACCCAAGAATGATATCTTCCGACTTCTAGTGTTTCTGGTAAATTATTATATAGTGGCTCGCTTTTATCAGACACATAAATGTTCGTAGATAAGCCATGATATACCTGATCCAGATTTTTTAATTTTCCACCGAATGCTTCTCCTATTGCCTGATGCCCCAAACACACGCCAAGTATTGGTTTTTTATTTTTATATTTCTGAATAATATCCGGCATATGTCCGGCATCTTTTGGCAAACCAGGACCTGGTGACAAAACAATACAATCATAATTATTTACATCTTCTACGGAAATGGCATCGTTCCTAAATATAGATATTTCATCTTTCGTTATTTCCCGTAAATATTGAACGAGGTTATAAGTAAATGAATCGTAATTGTCTATTACTAATATTTTCATTTTATTATGTATTCTCAATTATTAATCATTGAAAAAATAGTCATTGTTAATTTTTCATTATTAATTAACATTACAATCCCTCCGCAATTCCTAATGCCTTTTTCAAAGCACCTAATTTATTATTGACTTCTTGTAATTCTTTTTCTTCTTCGCTACTTACCACTATTCCTGCCCCTGCTTGAAAATGCAATGAATTATTTTGACTTAAAAAAGAACGGATAATTATGGCATGATTTAAATTTCCATTCAAATTAATAAATCCGATTCCCCCACCATAAAAACTACGGTTGTCCTTTTCGTTTTCATGGATTAATTCCAATGCCTTATATTTTGGAGCACCTGATAATGTACCTGCCGGAAATGTATCTCCGAATACTCTCATTGGATTTGTATTTAATGGCAAATCGCCATCAACTTCGGAAACCATGTGAATGACGTGACTATAAAATTTAATTGATTTTAAATCCCGTACCCGTACATTAGTTGTATGTCTTCCCAAATCATTTCTTGCCAAATCCACTAGCATGATATGTTCCGCATTTTCCTTTGGGTCTTTCTTTAATTCTTCCGCTAATTTTTGGTCTTCTACCAAATCACCGGTTCTTTTAAATGTTCCGGCTATCGGATTTACTTTAGCTACATTATTTTTTATGATGAGTTGTGCTTCTGGGGATGAACCAAATATTTTATATCCACCGAAATCAAAATAAAATAAATATGGGGATGGATTTATGGAACGCAAGGCACGATAAACTTGAAAATCATCGCCCTTGAATTTTTGGGAAAATCTTCTGGAATAAACGATTTGGAATACATCTCCTATTTGGCAGGATTTTTTACCTAGGGTAACTAAGTTTTTAAATTCATCGTCAGTAAGATTACTTGTTGTTTCTCCTTGAGTTTGAAATTTGAATATTGGGAGAATGGAGGCTTTTATCTTTTGAATAAAATTTTCAATTTTTGATTCTTCTCCATCCGGAATATTTTCCAAAATTGTCATTTCATCCTTGAAATGATTAATAGAAATGATAAAGCGATAAAAATTATATTTTATTTCCGGAATATCCGTAGTGTGTTTTTCGGGATTTAATTTTATCGTGTCAAAATATTGAACCGCATCGAAATTCACATGCCCGAAAATACCATTGAAATTAATTTCATCTCCATGTGTTTCAAATGTCTCTGTAAATTCCTTTAGGGCATTGGGGACATGATGTGTATTTTTTACTTTTTGTTCCGCACGGAGTCCCATGAATTGGGTCTTAATATTTCCCTGATGCACCTCAAAGCTGGCAATAGGTTGAAATGCAAGAAAGGAATGGCAATCTTCGGCGCTTGTAAAATTATTACTCTCTAAGAGAATCGGTTCCTGATATTGATCCCTTAACCTTAAATAAAGTGAAACCGGAGTCACCGTATCGGAAATGATTTTCCTGACTTTGGTTTGTATTTTAAATTTTGATTGTATCGCTTGCATCCTTTATTTTAGTCAATAAGTAATAGCTCGGTTAGAAGCATAAAAAAAGTGGCTTACCAAAAAATCGGTAAGCCACTTTTATTGTATCAATAACCATACTAAAAAGTTAACACTTCGCCCGATTTCCGAGAGAATTGTGCCACCACCAATTAGTATTTGAATTGAAATTCATCGATTATTGTTATTAGTATATTTCGCTATGAAATACAAATAAAGGATTTGTTTTTGTAAAAGTCAATTTTAAAAGAGAACTATTTTAAAATATTGGAATATAATTCAAAATTATCATTGTCAAAACATACAAAAACTACTGTATCTATATTCGATTCATTCTCTTGAAAATAGGATTGCGTCGCATCTATTGCTACTTGGGCAGCCAAGTCTTTTGGAAAACGATAGATTCCTGTACTAATATTCGGAAAGGCAATTGTTTTAACCCCATGTTCTTCCGCAAGTTTTAGTGAATTCACATAACAATTAGCTAATTTATCCGCTTCTTTTTTCTTCCCTCCATTCCAAACAGGGCCTACAGTATGTATGACATACTTAGCAGAAAGTTTGCCTGCCATAGTGATAACTGCTTCACCTGTTTTACACTTTCCTTGCCGATTCCTGATTTCCATGCATTCATCCAGAATAGCTTTTCCTCCTTTTCGATGTATCGCTCCATCTACTCCACCTCCTCCCAGAAGAGAACTATTTGCAGCATTTACTATGGCATCTACTTCTTGTATTGTAATATCTCCTTGTATGATTTTGATTTTCATTTTCCTAAATGTTTGATTTTCTTTTATAATCCCCTAATTGCTTTACATTATGAAAAGTTCCAAAATATTTGCCAATTCACATATCTAGTCGTATTTTATCCTATGCATTAGCTTACAAACACCAAAATCAATCAAACTTGCATCTTATACAATGTAGGTCATAGACCTGCTTGTAGTAATCATTCTTTTCCTTGCTTTAAACTACCGATATAATGAAAAACATGAATTTATTATCAAGCCTTATGATTCTTATTGTAATAGGATTTGCAGCTTGTCAAGTGTCTGAGGACAGTACTGAAAATAATGCCCCGAATACAGTTACAACGGCACCAAATACCAGACAGAACCAAAATCAAATCCCGCCAAATGCCAATGCTCCTAACCAACAAGTACAACAGAATGTCTATGGGAGTCCGAACATTGTGGATCGGGTTTCCAGACCTAATTATGATACTTTCCCACAACCCGCTGCTCCGCCATTTGCTAGGAATAGAATCCAAGTAGCATTGCTATTGGATACGAGTAATAGTATGGATGGTTTAATTGACCAAGCAAAATCACAGCTCTGGAAAATGGTGAACGAATTGGCGAAAGCTAGCAAAGAAGATGAGGCTCCTCAGATCGAAATCTCATTATTCGAATATGGAAATGATTGGTTGGATAGTGAAAAAGGATTCATCAGGAAAGTAAGTCGATTGACGATTGATTTGGAATTTGTTTCGGATCGATTATTTGAGTTGAAGACAAAAGGTGGCGATGAGTTTTGTGGCTGGGCGGTCAAGGATGCTACGGAAATTTTAGAATGGTCGGATAATCCGAATGATTTGAAAATCATTTTCATTGCTGGAAATGAAGAATATAACCAAGGTCCTGTGGATTATAAATTGGCTTGTCAAAAAGCAAAGGAAAAAGGAATTATCATCAATACGATTCACTGTGGTGATTACGAAAAAGGTGTCCGGGAATTATGGGCGGATGGTGCCACTTGTTCACGAGGGACTTATATGAATATTGACCAAGGAAAAAAAGTGGTACACATTCCTACCCCATATGATAATAAGGTATTGGAATTGAACAAACAATTAAATGATACTTATATAGGTTATGGAAGTTTGGGTGATTCAAGAAAAAACATGCAAACTTCCAACGATGAAAAAGCTTCTGCTTATTCTTCTGCCAATACCCGTACCCGTGCATTTTATAAAACCAAATCGAATTATTCCAATTCGACTTGGGATTTGGTGGATGCTACGGAAAAAGATTATGACAAGGTCATGGGAAATGTGAAAAAGGAAGAATTACCTGATGAATTAAAAGATTTATCTCCAGCAGATAGGAAAAAATATATTGAGAAAAAACGTAGGGAAAGAAAAGAGTTACAGATGGAGCTAAAAGATTTGGAAAAGAAAGTGGATGTATATATTGTAGAAAAGAAAAAGGAAATGTCCAAAGAAGAAGGAGATGACACTTTGGATAATGTAATGATGTCCACCATTCGTAAACAAGCAGAGGAGAAGGGATTCGTTTTTAAATAGTCCATAGTTTTATATTCGATATTTTTTATTGTGAATTTAATATTCACACAGGTTTTCAATGCCGGAAAACAAATTATTTATCCATAAGGAATGACGTATAAATTTGAATTAAAAAAGTATAAATGAAAATCAAGTCAATTTTATTAATTATTTCTCTCCTGACAATAAAAATCCTGTATTCCATTCTATTGAATTAATGAATGAAATGTAATTTCCTTGGACTACGGATTCCGCAATGGTGGTCAGTGGGAAAACGGAAGAAACCCGTCCTATCAGTCAGGACTTATTACAATACACTTCCATAAAAGGGCATACTTATGTCAAGTTTACAGAAGCACAGGATATTAAAGTCAAACAAGCAGAAAAAGAAATAGATAGGGAAGAAAGAAAAAAGAAAATGCCGGGCAATAATTCTTATTATTATGATTTGGTAACCGTAGAAGGAAAGGTAAAAATAAAATCCTATAAGGATAAAAAAGTAGATTTAAATAATAAAAGAGCTATCGTTGGCGAATTAAAAGAATCAGATGTCAAATGGTTGAAAGCTGAAAGAGTGAACAGGACGGGTGACTTAAATAAAATAACTGATGTTTGTTGGGAAACTTCTATTGAGGGCGGAGAGGAATTGGAAATCACTTATACTTATAAGGTTTATGTTACGGGGTATTAATGACGCAATGATTTAATGATGCAATGATGAACCACAAATTTGGCGAAGCCAAATTTGTGGTTTTGTTTTTAATGTTTTTTATTGAAAGAATATGTAACCAAACATAACTTTTGCATTATAAAATAAAAAATCATGAGAGATAATTTATTTTGCGTTATTTTAATATTTATATTTTCAATAAATCATACGATAGGGCAAGATTTAGTCCAACCAAAATTCTCCAACTTCAAAGGGAATGTTTACTCCATTCATACCAGCAATGCTAAAAAAGGATATGGAAAACATATTTTTGATTATGAACAAATTGGAACGGTTGACTGGAAAAGAATAAATGTCCCTATCCGGTTTACTGATGACAAGTTTCCTGATGTCAATAAAAAAACATTTTTCTGTATTGTTTTTGAATCAACGCTCACTATCAAAAAAAACAGCTGCTATGAATTCAGTTTGAACTCTGATGACGGCTCCATCTTATGGATAAACGACCAATTAATTTTGGACAATGCCAAAAGCCGGGGAGGAGTGCTGAAAAAGGAAACCATAATGTTGGAAGAAGGCATATACAAAATAAAGATATGGTATGAGCAAACTTACCCTAATAGATATGGCATTACATTTAATGCGGAAAATATTGGTGACGATTGCAAGCCTGGTATGGTTTTGAATAAGGAAAGAGTCATTGAAAAAAAAGAAACGCCAATTGAGAAAAAGAAAATTACTTTTGAGGCCAAAGTGTTATTCCAAAATGACGAATTCAAAATTCAGGATGAATCAATACCTTACCTTGATTCGATCAGTCAAGTTATCAAGGAAGCCAATCCTAGCAGAATTCTTATTGTAGGACATACCGACAATAAAGGTTCCAATAAATACAATTTAGAACTATCAAACAAAAGAGCTGAAGAATTAAAGAAATATTTGATAAATAAAATAAACCAACCCGGAATCGGATTTATTTCCAAAGGCGAGGGTGAAAATTTCCCCATCGCAACAAACGACACCGAAGAGGGGAGGATGAAAAACCGAAGAGTGGAATTGATAATTATACCGTGATTTAAAAAGTCACGGTATAATTAAATTAAACATAATAACTACCTCAACACTATTTTTTCAGAATACATTTCATTATTCAAAATCGCTTGGATAATATAAGTTCCTTTAGCAAAACTTGAAGTGTCTAATTCATATTGATAATTATTATTTTCTAAAAAAATATTACTAGAAAATAGAACACGCCCGCTCATGTCAATTACATTCAGATAAGATTTATCTAATCTTTCTGTTTGAATGAATACATTAATAGAATTTCCAACTAAAGTAAGGTTAGGAAAAACATTCAGGTCCGAACGTTTTCTTATTTTTATTTCCCTTATCTGGCTCAAGGATTCTTTTCCATCAAAATCTTTTTGGCGAAGCCTATAATAATTATATCCCTGACGGGCTTCCTTATCTAGGAATTCGTAATATTGTTCTTTAGTGGAATTTCCATTTCCCCGAACAAATGAAATATCTTCCCAAAATTCTCCGTCCTTACTTCTCTCTATAAAAAAGCCCTCATTGTTTTTTTCAGACAGAGTGATCCAATCCAAATGAACGAAACCATTTTCAAATAATTCCGCATTAAAATAAGAAAGCTCCACAGGTAATATTTCACTACCGCCGCCGCCGGCAGCACCACCGCCGCCACCTGAAAAACTCGTCACCTTATATTCTGCATAATGATCCATTCCGTTATCATGTACTCCATTATGCCAAGTCGTTGTCGTAGGATTATTATAATCATTTACAATAATAATCGCATCCGAACTGGAAACACTTACAATACTCGGAAACTCACCCAAACTCGGATTACTGACTTTGAAAAAATCCATTTGACTTGGGTCGGATAATTCCCAAAGCCCATCTATATTTGCCAATTCATCACTTAGATCCATGAACTCTATTTGGGTATAATAAAAACGGACATTCACATCCTCTCCCGTAGCGGGCTGAACTGTCGGTAGGACTTCCCATCGTCTATTCATCATGGCGGCACCATCGGAATGGGTAATGAAACCTGTTCCTGAAGAATAATAAGAAGCATTCGTACTACCCAATTCTATTTTTACTCCCCCAACATCGGGAATGACAGCAGTTGCAGCAGCAGAAAGATTTAATGATAAAAGCAGCTTATCGTTGCAATCACAAAAATGCCTCCATCCCGAAGCATCCGTATTGCTATATTCGCTTACAAAAATTCCCGTTCCCGTAACTATCGGTGAACTGGAAGAACAAGTGCTTGGTATTACATTCATTTTAGATTGGAAAAGGTTTTCCAATGTCATATTTTGGAAAATCTCATTCTTTAAATAATCCCAATCTTGAGAATGCAAATGATGTGATAATAATAAAAACAAAAAGGGAAAGATGTAATATTTAGTTTTCATTGGATTAATGTGTTTTTGTTTGAAAAATTGCCTAGCGTTTTTTCATCTAAAAATATTAGTTTAATCCAACATATCCACATTATTCATCATGTATTTATAAAAAAAGTGGTTCTCTTTTTACTGAGAACCACTTTAGTTGTTTTAATTAACGGGGAATTGCTACCATCAATTCAAAAATATCATTCATCAAACCAAACAGAATACAAAGCCTTATTGAAAAGGAATTTCCCATCTATATCATAAACTTCGCCATAAACCCTTAATGCGTCCAGTGAACATTCCAATTTGTCTGTTTGGGCATTCCAGAACCAAGTAGATTGAATGGAAAGCTTGGATAATTCTTCAAAATCCATATCCTCTTCTTTATGGATTCTTATAGTTTCCTTTTTGGTTTCCGGATTATAAATCATAAAAGTATCGATTGCCCCACCTGTCAAATCCTTGATATCCTCATGAGTTACGAATTCCCCACTACATTTACCCTCATTACTAAAAGTAGCAAGGCTTTTCCCATTCTTTACATTCTCATAGAACACTTCCTTGAATATCTCTCCTGTATTTCCTTTTAATATTTTTGCATTATCCATATCTATGGTTCTCACATAATTCGACTTCGCCCAGATGACATTCGGGTCATTAAAATCAGATGAAGACGGAGAAGTCTGCTCCATAGGAATCACAAAAGAATTAAAAGAAGTGATGGCCCCCAACTTCATTTTCTTATAATCATCCTTTTCTTTTTCAATATCTACTATTGGAGCTAATGACTTCAAAAGGGAAAACATTTTCTTTTTTTCTTGATCGTAATATAAAATCATAGTCGCCTCATACCATTCGTATGACACCCTACCTTGAGCCGTTTCTATTGTCTCTTCAAATGTAATAGGATCAAAAGAAACGAATGTATCTACAGCTGCTACCATTGATTCAAATGATTCTTTAGAAAGTGCTTTCCCATCTTTATTTGTAGCAATTAAACTACCATCATCTAATTTTTCATTCAAAGTATAACTTAGAAATCTATTTCCAAAACCAATATTGCCACTTTTACATTTGGCTTTCGGAGACATTTTAATCAAATCCGTTTGGGAAATATTTCCTTTGCCCGATTTTAGATAGAAAAGATTATCCCCTCCTCTATTTCTTTCTGGTTCTAGGCAAATAAAACTCTTCACTTCTGCTGCCCATGTAACATTTTTATTCTTCAATAATTCTTGTTCCACATCCTGTGCTTGGCTCATCATTGAGAAAAACATAAGGGCAAATACTAATTTTAATACTTTCATCTTTTATTGATTTTATTTTAAATTATTAATTCTTTCTTATAGTCCCATAATGCCCCGAGTCGAATTGGTTACACTTTTCATAAAAATAAAATCATATTGCCATTTAGGACTTTCTCTCTTCGCAATAAAAAAGCTATCTTTGCCGCACCAAATTATCTAACCTAAGTTGCGTAAGACGCAACAGATATTAGTATTTAGATTCTAGCACCTAGATTTATAATGTAATATAAATCGTCTAGTGTCTAAATACTAAAGTCTAAAGTCTGTTGCGTTTTTACGCAACTTGAATTATCTAACCAATATTCTTAAATATGAATACCGAGATCCAAGAAAACTTAGAAATGGTCAGGCAGAGTGCCAGAGATTTTGCTGAAACACATATCAGACCTTATGTAATGGAATGGGATGAATCCCAACATTTTCCTATGGATATGTTCCATAAAATGGGAGAACATGGATTCTTAGGCGTTTTGGTGCCGGAAGAATATGGAGGTTCTGGATTGGGATATCAAGAATACATTACCATTATAGTTGAAATCACCAAGGTTTGTAGTTCTATAGGTTTAAGTACCGCTGCACACAATTCCCTTTGTACGAACCATATATTGATGTTCGGTAATGAGGAACAAAAACAAAAGTACCTTCCAAAATTAGCTTCTGGTGAGTGGATAGGCGCTTGGGGATTGACAGAGCCTAACACGGGATCGGATGCCATGAGGATGAAAACTGTAGCTGTTGAAGATGGCGACCATTATGTGCTGAATGGAGCTAAATCTTGGATCACTCACGGCAAATCCGGTCATGTAGCAGTTGTCTTGGCTAGGACTGGAGAGCTATTAGATAGTCATGGCATTACTGCCTTTGTGATTGAAAGGGGAACGCCCGGTTTCAATGCAGGGAAAAAAGAAAACAAACTCGGAATGAGGGCGAGTGAAACTGCTGAAATGATTTTCGACAATTGTAGGGTTCACAAAAGTCAGGTCTTAGGAGAAGTAGGAGATGGATTTATCCAAGCCATGAAAATTTTGGATGGAGGACGTATTTCTATTGCTGCCTTATCTTTGGGTATTTGCTATGGAGCATACGAAGCTTCCCTCAAATACGCCAAAGAAAGGGAACAGTTCGGAAAACCGATAGCCCGATTCCAAGGCATTTCTTTCAAATTAGCAGACATGCGTACTAAAATCGAAGCTGCCGAATTATTGACAAGGAACGCGGGAAGATTAAAAGACGAACACAAACCGCTTACACTTGAGGGTGCGATGGCTAAATATTTCGCTTCGGAAGCTTGTGTGGAAATCAGTACGGATGCCATACAAATTCACGGAGGCTACGGATATACCAAGGATTTTCCAGTAGAAAAATTCTTCAGGGATTCTAAGCTGTGTACCATTGGAGAAGGTACTTCCGAAATCCAGAAATTAGTGATTTCAAGAAATATCTTAGGGAAATTCTAAAGATTTCCAAGGGATTCAAAAAAAGGCATTGCTCTTTCGAGCAATGCCTTTTTGTTTTTACCTCCACGAACTTATCCCTCAAAAAATATGTTTTCTTCATAGACTTTGTATCTTTACGACAACGAACAATTTTAGATTTTCCAAAAGAATACATGAGCAATTTTATAGTATCGGCAAGGAAGTACCGCCCATTACAATTTGATGATGTCGTAGGTCAACAACATGTTTCCCAAACATTGAAAAATGCTTTGAAAAACGACCACCTCGCCCATGCTTTTTTGTTTTGTGGACCAAGAGGTGTCGGAAAAACTACTTGTGCAAGGATTTTAGCCAAGGTTTTGAATTGTCAGAACCTTACGGAAAATCACGAGCCTTGCAATACTTGTTCGAGTTGTGATGCTTTCAATAATAATGCTTCTTTCAATATTACCGAGTTGGATGCCGCTTCTAACAATAGTGTGGAACATATCCGTGCATTGATAGAACAAGTCCGTTTCCAACCACAACAAGGAAAATACAAAGTCTTCATCATAGATGAGGTGCACATGCTTTCCCAACAAGCATTCAATGCTTTCCTGAAAACATTGGAAGAACCGCCATCATATGCCATCTTCATTTTGGCTACGACGGAAAAGCATAAAATCATTCCAACGATACTTTCCAGATGTCAGATTTTCGATTTCAAAAGGATTCAAATCCAAGATACTGTCGGACATTTACAAGGCATTTGTGAAAAGGAAAACATTGTTGCGGACACGGATGCTTTGCATATCATTGCCCAAAAGGCAGACGGAGCATTGAGGGATGCCTTGTCTATTTTCGATAGGATAGTCAGTTTTTCAGGTGATAAAATTACTTATCAGGATGTCATCTCGAATCTGAATGTATTGGATTATGATTATTATTTCAAAATCGTAAATTCTTTCCTGACTTCAGATGTTTCGCAAGTACTTTTGACATTCGATGATATATTGAGAAAAGGTTTTGATCCGGAAGTGTTCATTACCGGATTGGCGGAACATATCAGGAATTTATTGGTCTCTAAAGATCAAAGCACATTGCAACTCCTAGAAACGGGCGAGGCATTAATGGCAAAATATAAGGAACAAGCAAGATTGTCCCCGCAATCCTTGTTATTGACTGCTCTTTCGCTTTGTAACCAATGCGATATCGATTTTAAGATGGCTAGGAACAAAAGGCTACACGTAGAAATGGCATTGATAAAAATGTGCCATATCAACCAAGCGATAGAAGCTTCCAAAAACCCACCGGTTCTCGCTGAAAAAAAAACTCTTGACCAAGGCCTAAAATCGGATTATCCTAAAAATCAGACTTCTCCCTCCAAAGTTGAAGAAGAAAATCCCCCAAAAAGGGAAAAACCGAAGAGCAATGCCAAATTCGTTCCTGCTTCCAGAATCGTTTCACCCAAAATCACTTCTTTAAAATCTATAGAAGAAGAGGTTGAAGCCGAAGTCAAGGAAGATAATGAGGTAAAAGACCCACCACCAGTAGAACAAATCCAAGAAGCTTGGATGAAATTTGCTGAAAAAGTACAATCTCCATCTTCAAAAAATTCGCTGAAACAAGCAGAATTGAAAATGGAGGGAAATATGCTTGTCGTTTCTGTAGGAACGGGAATCACGGAAAACAATATCCGCCAAGAATCCAATCTTCCGAATTTCATCAGAAAGGAATGCAATTTTCCCGGACTGATGATGAAATTCAATATCAATCCAGAACTCGCTCCTAAAATAGAAAAAATCGAAGCTAAAAAACCAATCAGCCAAAAAGAAATCTGGCAGGAAATGGTCAAACAAAATCCTTTGGTAGATAAATTAAGGGAGACTTTGGATTTGAAACCGGATGCTTGATTTTAAGAAAATGTAACGCATTAGTTTATCATTTTATTAAAAACTTATACCTAGATTCAATCCAATTGGAGAAAATATAACACCACCTACATCAAATCCTGAAAGTGGTATCTGTCCAAATATTCTAAAATTAATTTTTTTTGACTTTAGAGGTAAAAATCTATATCCAATTATAGGATATAATAAATAGGGTCGGGTTGTATTTCCATTGATTATTGCCCCTCCTATTCCAAACTCAAAAAAGTGCTTACCTTTTCCAATGTTTCCTGTTACATGATGTGGAATTGTAAGATATGTATCTGGAGAAGGACATTCTCCATAAATGCAAAGCATGAATTCTTCATTATACCCTATCCCTAATTTACCACTTAAAATTAATGTAGGGCGGATTATAAATTGCCTCTCGTAATCAATAGAAATCAGAGAAGCATTACCAAGTAGATTTAAGTTAATGCTATTTAAGGGTCTTGGCGCGATGATTTCTTCTTGAGTCTGGGCAAATAAGCTTGTCTTTGCAATTAACAATATTGCTGTTAGTAGGAGTATTTTTCTAGCCATGTTATTTCTTTTTGTTTATCT
>JAHDHJ010000001.1:51015-56029 GCA_020631375.1 Saprospiraceae bacterium
GAGTTCTTCATTATTCTGAGCAAATAATATGGTTGTTGATATTAGAAATATTGCAATCAATTTTATCTTTCTCATAATCTTAAATTTATTTATTACCACCAACATTTTAGCTAAATTCGGTTTCAATGCAGATTTGGTTTTGTTAGTGATACTTCTAATTAATTTTCTTTTGGTTTATTTTAAGAATTAAATGAAGGAAATTAGAATTAATTTAAATCAGTTATTCTTTATTCATAATAATAGCTGCTATAAGGTCAAAAAAAGTGTTCTATAATCCTTCGAAGGTTTTATGCGATTAATGATTCTTTCTTCAAAAATAAAGGCAAAAAAAGTATCGAATTCTTACAAAACGCTAAAGGGATAGGTTAATTATTGCATTTTTTGCAAATACTCAATCTGAATTTGGCAAATCGCGCATACGTTGCAATTTAATATCGCATATATTGCAACAATATTGATTAATCACAAATAAAAACTATGGATACATTCAATCAAAAAATCCTTTTTGAGCAGGTTGCTGAAAAACTGCCATCCCATTCCTCATTGGTATATGAATTATCTGAACTGCTGAATGTAAGTACAGATAGTGCTTATCGAAGATTGAGGGGACAAACCAGTGTAAGTCTGGAAGAAGCCGTGATTATTGCTAGGAAATTCAGTTTGAGTTTGGATGCCATGTTCCATCATACCAAAAATAGCTTTCCCTTTATTTACAAAGGTGTAAACTATAATGTAAAGGACTTGGAAACTTACTATAGAGGAATATTGATGGAATTCGAAAAAGCGGATGCTTTTGCCGGTAGTAAAGTCTATTATGCCACTAAGGATATTCCCATGTTCCATATTTTTTCTTTTCCCGAAATTGCAGCACTCCGTTTATTTTTCTGGAAAAAGACGATTTATGATATCAATGAATTCAAAAATAAAACCTTCACCCTGGAAGAATTGGATGACCCTACCATTAACATAGGCAAACAAATGACGATGAAATATGCCAAACTGCCTTCCTTGGAAATTTGGTCTGACGAGATCATCATGAGTACGGTGAACCCTATTTTATATTATTATGAATCCGGCACCATAGAAAAGACAAGCCTTGCATTAATGTTATTGGATAAGGTTGATGATTTTTTGGATCATATCAGAAGACAGGCAGAACTCGGTGGAAAATTCCTTCCCCATCAAGATGGCCCGCTGCATCCGGGAAATTTTGAAATGTATTATAATGAAGTTACATTGATGAATAATACCATTGTACTGGAAACACAAGGCAAACGACATGCCTACCTTGTCCAAAGTGCCATAGATTATTTATCTACGGATAATGAAATCTTTTGTGAACGAACTGTTTCTTGGATTGGTCACCTCATGAAAAAATCAATAAATATTAGTAGCCAAGCGGAAAAATTCAGACAAAAATTCTTCACACAAATGCATAGGGAAGTGGATAGGGTGAGGAATAAGATTAGATAGGAAAGAATGTCGGTTCTATATAAAAAAACAGGAACCGCGTAAACGCAGTCCCTGTATAACCCCAAAAAACCAAATGAAAAACAATCAAACTTTCTCCTAAAGAGGAGATAATATTCTAAATGCTATTTCTAGCAATTTTTTCAAGTCAAACTAACAATTTTCAAACTGTATATTTATTAGACTTGAATCTTTTAAAGTAGTCACACTTTTGAATAAAAAATGTTTTATATACAAATAAAATCAATAAATTCTTAAATAGGAAGGTTTCATAAAACAGGATAAGACGAATCTTACACATTAACAAAATTCATGTTTCACTTGTTATAATTTGGCAAATTCCTATATATTCGGGCCATGGCTAAAATCAAGAAAATTTATATCTGCTCCAACTGCGGAGAACAGTCCCCAAAATGGGCAGGAAAATGTACTGCCTGCAATGAATGGGAAACTTTCCAAGAAGAAATCATAGCAAAAGGAGATAGCAGAGAAGAGAAAAAGAGCGTTTATAGAGCTTCCGCCCAAAGCAAACAAGCGCCCAAACCTGTAATATTGCCTAAAATCAAGGCAGGAAACACCCAAAGGATCAAAGCACCGGATGAAGAACTCAATCGGGTCTTGGGTGGCGGCATCGTGAACGGTTCCATAATCCTTATTGGTGGACAACCGGGTATTGGAAAATCCACCCTACTCTTACAATTGGCAATAAATCTTCCACACACCATATTATATGTATCTGGAGAGGAAAGCGAAGAACAAATCAAAATGCGGGCGGACAGAGTGGGTACACCCGCATCCGAATGTTATATTCTTACAGAAACAGGGGTGGATAAAATATTGAATCATTCTGATAAGCTCGAGCCCGATCTCATTATTATTGATTCTATCCAAACATTGGTTTCCCCTTTTATCGAATCCGCTCCGGGAAGCATTTCCCAAGTAAGGGAATGTGCTAATGAACTCCAACGCTACGCTAAGGAAACTGGTATTCCCGTTTTCCTTATTGGTCATATTAATAAGGATGGAGCCATTGCGGGCCCTAAATTATTGGAACATCTGGTAGATGTTGTTTTACAATTCGAGGGAGACAGGAATTATACTTATAGGATTTTAAGAACCATAAAAAACCGTTTCGGTTCTACGAATGAATTGGGTATTTACGAAATGCAAGCAGACGGATTAAGGGAAGTGCCGAACCCCTCCGAAATCCTATTATCCCAACATGAAGAATTACTCAGCGGTTCCTCTATTGCTGCGACACTAGAGGGATTGAGACCTTTGCTCATAGAAACCCAAGCGCTTGTCAGTACTGCTGTTTATGGTACGCCACAACGCTCTTCTACCGGTTTTGACCTCCGCCGATTGAGTATGTTATTAGCCGTATTAGAAAAAAGATGCGGCATCCATTTCGGAGCAAATGACGTTTTCCTTAATATCGTAGGCGGTATCAAATCCGATGACCCCGCCTTGGACTTATCCGTAGTTGCCGCCTTGATTTCTTCCTTGGAAGACATTGCTATTCCAAGTACGGTTTGCTTCGCAGGAGAAGTGGGTTTGTCCGGAGAAATACGGGCTGTGAACAGAATTGAGAAAAGAATCCAAGAAGCAGACCGATTAGGATTCGAACAAATATTCATTTCCAAATACAATACCAAAGGATTGGATACCGAACAATATAATATTGCCGTTAATACTATTGGAAAAGTAGATGAATTATTCGAGGCTTTATTTCAATGATAAAACGGATATCTAATAATTTTTTTATTCTAAAATTCCCAAAGATTTTATAGATATTTGATATCAGATGAAAAAATTATTCTTCCATTATTTATTACCATCTGCCTTTTTATTGGCAATAATATTTTATTCCTGTGCCAATCCTGTTGCTCCGACAGGAGGGGGGAAAGATGTACGGCCGCCTGGAATAGACAGCCTGAACTCTACACCTAATCCCTCCATTAATTTCAATGAAAAAACAATCAACCTAACTTTTGATGAATGGGTGACCTTGAGTGATGCATTCAACCAAATCGTGATTTCTCCTCCTCTCGAACATCGACTGAATGCTAGGATGAAAAAAAAGACTTTGGTCTTGGAATTCGATGAGAATGAAAAATTAAAAGATAGCACTACCTATATCATCAGTCTTGGAAATTCCATTAAGGATTTTAGGGAGGGAAATATTCCTCCGGATATGAAATTCGTATTTTCTACCGGTCCTGTTATTGATTCCCTTAAGGGAAAAGGTGTAGTCGTGGATGTGGAAACAGGGAAGCCGGAAAAAGATGTTTTGGTTATGCTTTATGAAAATCTGAATGACAGTATTGTCAAAACAGAAAAGCCTTATTACTTCGCCAAGACAAATGAACAGGGCATTTTCAACCTAGAATACATGAAGGCTGGAACTTATAAGGCATTCGCATTAGTGGACAATAATTATAATTATCTTTTTGATTTGCCGAATGAGAAAATCGGTTTCATGAAAGAAACTGTAAGGGTTACTGACAGCACGGAGCTGATCTTGAGTTTTAAAATATTTACGGAAGAACAATCTACTTCTATCATAGATCAAGAATTGAGAAAGCGAGGAAAAGTCCAATTGGTTTTCAATAAAGAACCCAAGGATATAACCCTTGAATTTTCTGATAATTTTATTAGTGAACCCTATTTTGAAGCGAGTAAGGATAGTATCAACATTTGGTATTCAGATACTGATTCTTCTTTGCAGAGAAATATTTACTTGTCCTTAGACAAAGAAAATTATTTTGATACCATAAATTTCAAAATCCCGACCAAAAAAAATCCAATAAACCCTAAACTAGTTTCCAATACCACAATAATACGGCCTCCTGTTGAACCATTGTTTTTTGAATTCAATAATCCGATTTCAAAAATTGATACATCAAAAATATTTATTACTAGGGATTCATTGCCTTTCTATGGCTTGGATAATATTTCAATTACAGATAATCCAAGAATTCTACAAGTAGATTTTGAAAGTGAGGAAAACAAATCTTATGTTTTCAATATTCTTCCCTCTGCCATAGAAAATATGTTTGGAAATACTACGGATACATTGACTATCAACGTATCCACACCGGACATTTCTGCTTTTGGAGATCTGAACCTAACTGTTATTGTTCCAGATTCTACTTCGGCATATATCGTCCGATTATTGGATAAGAAAGAAAAACAATTGGACGAACAAACATTTTCCAATCTGTCTTCATTCAAGAAAACATATAAAACATTGGCACCGGGAAAATATTCCGTCATAGTCATAGAAGATAGCAATGCTAATGGAAAAAGAGATTCTGGTAATTATATTGAAAAAAGGCAGCCCGAAAGGATTTTCAAGAAACAATTGGATGAATTGAGGAAAAACTGGGAATTGGATGCCGAGGTGAAAGTGGCGTTTTGATTCTTCTATCACATTCTGTCCACCCTTTCCTGCAAGCTTTAGAAAGAATTAACCTTAAGTTAATATTGGAATCAGCTTTTTGTATGGAATTCTATACAACTTTGTAGTATTAAATGTAATTAA
>JAHDHJ010000132.1 GCA_020631375.1 Saprospiraceae bacterium
ATTCTTTAATATGTCTTTGCAAATATTTTAAGAATTGTTCGACAACTATTCCAAAAATCATCCAAAAAGCAAAGAAATCCAATCTGATATATCCCATGATTTCCCATTTACTTTTTCCTGTATAATCCCAAGGACAAAATCCGGTAATGGTTTCCAAAAGGAATCCGGAAATAAATTCGATAATGAATATTCCAATCATATAAAGAAATGCACGGATGACGATATGCCAATGTCCAAATAATTTAAAACCTATCGGGAATAGTATCGGAATCAATGCATAAATAGGAGCCATCCAAATATAGGTATGTCCTTCTAATCGGATACTTTCCTCATCCCAATCCGCTATGACATCTTCAAAAATAGCGGTAAAAAATACTTCTGTTGTAATTCCTAAACAAATAAAAAATATAATTAGAAATAGTTTTTTTGACATGGTGTTTTAGTATTTCAATTTTGAAAATATATCCCAGACAATAATGCCTGTGGCTACAGAAACATTTAGTGAATGCTTAGTCCCGAATTGTGGAATTTCCAAACAGGTATCCAGATAAGGTAGAATTTCATCAGAAATGCCCTTGACTTCATTTCCCATGACAATGGCATATTTTTTCTCCTTATCCAATTTGTAATCTTGCAATAAAGTGCTTTTATCCGTTTGCTCTGCTCCTAGTATTTCATACCCCTTAGCCTTGCAATCTTTTACGGCCTCCAGTACATTTTCGTAATATGTCCAATCCACTGTTTGTGAAGCACCGATTGCAGTTTTCAAAATTTCCCTATGCGGTGGTTTTGCGGTTATTCCGCAAAGGAAAATATGTTCCAATGCAAAGGCATCAGCAGTCCGGAATGCAGAACCCACATTCAAGGCACTCCTTACATTATCCAAAATAATTACGATGGGATGTTTTTCCTTGGATTTGAATTCCTTATTGCTTAGGCGGTTCAATTCCTTTAGACTCAGTTTTCGCATGCCCAAAATTAGTAATTTCAGTGGAAAACGACTCTAATTAAGGATAAAGATTCATTTATCTTGCAGATAAAAAACTATCAACTAAATTCCAGTTTAAGCAATTTGAATTAATTCACATGATACAATTTGACTTCCTCCATTACCTGTCCCGTCAAAATAACCTCTACCCTTCGGTTCTTATTCATTTCCATTCCGGTAGAACTGGCAATAGCTCCCTTTCCCTCTTGGCGTACATTTTTGATGGGGATGCCAGAAAAATTAAGATAATCAGCTACGGAAGTCGCTCTTTTTTCAGATAATTTCTTGTTGTATTCCGCACTTCCGGTATGGTCTGCAAAACCGACAACTTCTATTGACCATTTATCTACATTCTCGGAAATAATGGATGCCAAATCATCCAGTTTCGCTTGTGTCTGAAGATTCAAGGTTGATGAATTCGTATCAAAATAAAAAGAAACTA
The DNA here is from genome assembly GCA_020631375.1 of Saprospiraceae bacterium. Lineage (GTDB taxonomy): Bacteria > Bacteroidota > Bacteroidia > Chitinophagales > Saprospiraceae > JAHDCE01. The sequence continues at coordinate 1,431 of JAHDHJ010000132.1, forward strand.
TTTTTACAATGTCCTTTGGTTTCTTAATTAAAGTATAAGGTTTTTCCTTGGGTTTCTCTTCTACTTTTTTCTCATTTTCGGGTATCAACCTAATTTCAACCGCCGATGGTTCATTGTCTTCATTAGCACCTAAAAAAACAGCTGACATAAAAGGTTTATAACCTTCTTTTTCTACATGGAATGTATATGCCTTATTTTGTTTCAGACAAGTAAAAAATTGCCCTCTCTCATCAGAATTAAAATCGTATTTTTCTCCCTCTCTGTAAATTTTCAATCCAACTTGAATGGGTTCGTTCGTAACATCATCCACTATGAAGCCATAAATATTATTCATGACTTTTGGGCGGAATTCCTCTGGTAATTCATATTGGTAAATATCCAATCCGCCATTCCCCTCGGCTCTTGCCGAAGCAAAAAAGATAGTTTTCCCATCCTTATGAACAAAAACACCTAATTCTTTCCCTTGGGAATTGATCGGATAACCCAAGTTGGCAGCCTCTGTCCAATTTCCATTTTCCAATCTCGAAACAAATAAATCTCCATCTCCCTGCCCCTGATGTCCGTCGGATGTGAAATAAAGGGATTTGCCATCGGTAGCCATATAAGGCGCTTCTTCATCCGCAGCGGTATTGATATATGGCCCTAGGTTTTTTCCTTCCGACCAAGTACCATCTTCTTGGAGTTCGCTGGAATAAATATCAGAACCACCATAGCCCCCTGGTCTTATACTGCTGAAATAAATAACATCCCCATTGCAACTGACACAAGGTTGTGACTCCCAAAAACTCGAATTCAAACCATTAATATGGTTAACTGTCGTCACTTCTCCAAACATGTCCAAAGAAGCAGAATAAATATCACATCCACCATCAGAATCCGGTCGATTACAACTTGTAAAATAGAATACTTTTCCATCTGCCGCAAATTTCGCCATACCCTCATTCTTATTTGAATTCACCCGATTATCCAATTTCCTGGCAGTTGACCAATCCTTTACGGTTCGGTTATATGAAGAAGTCAGAATATTTTCATTCCTACCTTTGACGTCCCTAGTAAAGACCAATCTTTTGCCTGTATTGGAAATAGCGGGAAGATATTCGTTATTAACTGTATTAATAGATGGTCCTAAATTTTTAGGTAGGTTTTCTACTCCATTTGCTTGGGAACGGAGGACATACTGAATGTTTTCCATCCTTATTTTGAATAATTCATCATATCCGACTTCTAGGCCCGACTCAGAACTCTTATTGGCGTATTTGGTATCTTTTTTTGACCTGTATTCATTGAAATAAAACAATGCGGATTCAAATTCTCCTAGTTTGAAATATGCTTCTCCACATTCGAAGTATGCAGCCCTCGAAATATTGGAATCCAGATTAAAAGAAGCCTCATAAGCTTTTATGGCTTCATCATAATCCTCTAATTGGGAAAGAACCTTTCCCAATAATCTATAGACTACCGCAAAATCTTCTTTTAACTTTAGTGTATGCCTGAGTTGGTTTTTGGCTTTTTCATAATCTCCAATAGCGATGTATTGTTCTGCAATGCCAAGTGATGCACGGGCATTTTTTGCTTGGGATTTATTCTGCCGACCTTGCCCAAAAGCTTGGGAAACAAGCAACATTAAAACCAATAAAAAATAGCAAATTGTTTTTGTTTTTCTCAAATCCATAATCCATAAAATCATGTTCCATTAAAACGGGCATTGCCAATTTCAACAGAGGGGATTAGGTTAAGTCGTTTTGTTTTAATTTGTTAGTTAAGAGCAAGTTACAAAAAAGCTTGCTAAAAAACTATTTGTATTTGACATTTTTTAATTCAATATGCGAATTTCGAACCAGTCCTAGGCTTTCACTAATTCTATGAATAATTCACTTCCCAAACGTGGATGAATAGAATCTTCACAAGGCTCCATCCTTTCTATTGAGAAAAAAGGAGCAAAAAGTTTTTTATATTCCTCAATATTTCCACCATAAGGAGGGCTTTTCGGAAATTGGGTATTGAAAAGCAATCCTACTAATTTCCCTCTATAATTAAGAAGTGAGTTCATTTTGACCACATATCTTTTTCTCAAACTAGGGTCTAATGCACAAAAAAACGTTTGCTCTATAATCAAATCAAATCGTTCTTTTATTTCAAAAAAATCTCCGCAAATCAACCTTTCCCGAGGAAAACCATGTACCCTTGAACGGAATTTTTCCAATGCGGCTTCCGCCCAATCGCATACATAGACATTGGTAAATCCCCTATTGTGTAAATATTGGGCTTCATGTGCGTTCCCACAGCCGGGAATCAGTATCTTAGGATTTGATGTCCCCAAAGCATCAAAATAATTTTTCAAGGGTTCTGTTATGCTTCCTACATCCCAAGGGATATTTTCTTCCTTGTATCTATTATTCCAATATTCGGAATTGAGTTCTTTTCCCATGTTATTTATTTAATTCGAGCTGTTTTAAAAAGCAACTGACTCTAGATATTCGCATAAAATATCCCTTAGTTTACAAATTTACAAAAGCTTAGAGTATTTTTGCGGCATGGCAAGATGGATGGGCATAGATTATGGGAATAAAAAGACAGGTATTGCGGTGACTGATCCTTTAAAAATCATTACTACGGCACTTGATACCGTAGCAACCCATACCTTGTTGGAATACATTTCCAATTATCTAAAGGAGGAAGAAGTCGAACTTATTGTCATTGGTGAGCCGCTTCATCCGGATGGAACTCCTTTGCCTCAGCATGCGAATATCATTGGTTTTTCTAGAAAATTGCAAAAGGCTTATCCTGAGATAGAAATTGTGTTGCACGATGAGCGATATACGACTATTGAGGCTAGGGAAATCATTCGGAATAGTGGTGCGAAAAAGAAAAAAAGACAAGACAAAGCATTGGTGGATAGAATTAGTGCCGCTTTGATATTAGAACATTATATGCAATCTAAGGGTTTATTTTAGGATTGAATAACAGACAAACTCTAGACATTATTTTAAAAGAACCACACCTTGTCAGGTGTTTGTTCACCTAACAATATCCCAATTAGACCTTGTGCGAGGTGAACAAACACACTCGCACGGCTAGGTTTTTCATTTTGTCTAGTTGTATAATTAAAGAATATAGAATTTTAAGAATATGATAATGCCGATTTTTGCCTTTGGCCAACCTGTTTTGAGAAAGGAGACAGAAGATATTGATAAGAATTATCCGGAATTGAAAAAAACGATAACGGATATGTGGGAAACCATGTACAATGCCAAGGGCGTAGGACTTGCGGCTCCTCAGGTGGGTTTGGGTATCCGTCTTTTTTTGGTGGATACCAAACAGACTTTGGATGAGGGAGGCGAAGAGGGAGAGATAGATGAAAAAGGCATCAAAAAAGTTTTTATCAATGCTACGATTTTAGAGGAAGAGGGTAAAGAATGGGCTTATGAAGAGGGCTGTTTGAGCATTCCTGACATTCGTGCGGATGTGATGCGCAAACCTACCGTCAGAATCGAATATTATGATGAGAATTTCAAATTGCATGAGGAAACTTTCGAGGGAATAAATGCTAGGGTCATACAACATGAATATGATCATGTGGAGGGTGTCTTATTTACAGACCATCTGAAGCCTTTGAAAAAACGTTTATTGAAAAGAAGATTGGAAAAAATCAGGAACGGTGATATTCCATTGGAATACAGAATGAAATTTTATAAACTTAGGAAATAGTTTTCTGCCACGAATTTTCACGGATTACACGAATAACATGTTCCACTACATAAAAGATAACCAATTGCCCTGCGAGGGTGTTTGTTCACCCCGCACAAGCTTAAAAACTCTGCCACGAATTTTCACGAATAACACGAATGTCATATCTGACTAAATAATACAAAGGTGTTTCTGCCACAGATTTCACAAATCCCCAATTAATATTTTTTAAAAATATTAATTGGGGATTTTATATTTATGCCATTTATTAAACTTCTCTTTCTGAGAATTCAGATTTTAATTCCAGCATTTAAATTCATATCCAATTTATTGGAATTGTTATTTTTCCGTTCAAATTTTAAATGGAACTAAAACCGATTTTCATTTGTTTTAATAGTGGATGATTTATCCAACCCATTAAAATATTTAGCTATGAAATTTGATTTTTTCAAACAGAAAGAGATTCTTGGAACAGAGGAACTCAGTGCTATCCATGAAGAAAGAAAATTCCTGATTAAAAAGGAAAAACTGGAACATTTGGAGTCAGCAAAAATGCTTGCAGAAGAAAGGGCTTTCCTTGGAATTCTGTAATGCTTGAACTCGGTGTGGAATTAATTCCACACCGAGTTTTTTTTTAGAATGTAGCTTTCATAGACGCACCACCTAAATGAACCATTTTACTATCTCCGGATTTTCGTCCCTCATAATTCAAGCTCAGTATAAGACTTTTTGATAATTTTCTATCGAAAAAAACATTCCATCTATAATTTAATCCATCTTGTAAACCTTGCAATAGTGCATAGCCAACCGGCGAGTTGGATTCGCCCAAATATTTTACTGTAATAAAAGAAATTTTAGAACGGATAAATGTTTTAGCGGCATTATTATATGTCATTTCCAGATTTAATTCGTGGTATTTAATTTCTTCATTATTGCCTATTTTATTTTCTCCTAATTTTAAATTATAGGCAGTCGTAATTCTAAAATTCTGATTTTGTTGGAATGATAATTTAGGTTCAGTTTTATAATATCTTATTTCGTAATCCTTATTATTAAAAAATTCGGAATCCGCAATATCTTTCCCCTCAGAAAATAAAGAACTCAGCGACCATTTTTTATTAAAATTCCATCTGAAGCCCATGAACCTTTCTTCTTTATTCCTACTTTCATAGCCTGTCGTTACAATACTTCTGTTATTAGTATAATTAATTCCTACTCTAATGTCATAATTTCTTTTTATGGCATCCGATTTATAAAATAAAGTTGTTCGATAAGAAGAATTCAGGGAAACCAAAGAAGTGTCCGGCACATTTAATTCAAAGGGATTCCACTGGGAAACATTATTATCCTGCCTGACTTTCCTATTGATTTTAATCGAAGACCTTAATGACATTTTAGACAAAAATGCCTTAATGTTTTTTTCTTCCTTGAACCAGACTGCCTTGGGACGGATATTTAAAGTATGGCTGAACTGGACAAGGTTGGAACGGATATATCTGTTCGTAAAAGTTGAAACCCTTACATAATTGGCTTGGTCTTGGAAAACAGCTTCCTCGAATTCATCCAATTGCGGAATGCTATCCAAATTCCGATCTATCCAAGTATAAATTCCCTCTCCGTCATTTACTTTCTGATAAGAAAATTCAAGTTCCGGTTCTTGCCCGGATCCGATTTCATAAAGTATGGTATTGGAAATACTTCCCTTGAATAAATTTAATTTATGTTCCAATCTTCCAAGATAAGATTCCAGTTCTTTTTCCGTAGTCAATAATGAATCTTGTATGCCTAAATTCCGATAAGACATATTCCATTTTAATTTGGAAATTTTGGAGGGCGACCAATTCCCATTCAAGTTGATTTCATCGGCAATTGTCGAATTTTTAAATTCATTTAAATAAGCACTATAATCCCATCTCCTTTTATAAGTTGTTCCGAAAGAAAAAGTTTCGGATTTATTCCATTCCGCATAAGCTCCCGCCACATCAAAATAAAAACTATTGTCTGTTAATGTTTCTGCATTTTTATCTTTCCTTGTATTTTTTTCCCTTTGCCCAATAAGTCCCAAACGCAATCCCTTTATTTTTTCAAAACTTTTAGATATATCAATATCGGGTCTGAAAAATCTGCTATTTTCCGTACTCGTTTCCGAATCCAAAAGACTCCCAAAAAATTTCATTTTATATCCTGCCCTATTGAATTCTGATTTGAAAGTATGTTTCAATCCCGTGTAAATCGTATCTTTTAAAAATGCTCCAAAATTATAGGAAACACTCCCCCATTTATTTTTAATTAATTTAAATCCTATACTTCCCAAATGTTCATCTCCATTTTCTGTATTTGAAATATTCCAATCCCTTGAAAATTCATAAGAACGATATGGACTCAGTGCTTGGAAATTATCTTGTTTGAATTCATAATCCGCATTCGTAATGAGTTCCCAATTGCGAACCTCTTTAGTTTCATCAATATCTTTTTTATAAAAAACAAATGATTTTTGGAATTTCATTTTTGCCGCACCTCCCCTATCGTCATTCGAGTCCACATCAGAAAAACGATTCTTATCATTATTGCTCATTGCCCCTTCGACATCTATAAATGATTTTTCTCCCAATTCATATCTTCCTCCCAATGTCATTAATTGTTTTTTTTCGGGAGCTGTTATTTTTACAACAGGTTCAAAACTTCCTTGGGGTTCTCCGGTTATCGGATCGGGTGCCACCCAAATATATACCCGTCCATTTGCAGCACTATTAATCGGAATATAATTTCCTTGTTTTTCTCCTAATTCAGAAAATCTGGCGGTATATTTCGCACTATCCGGATTTACGGAATAGACCAGAACTTCGGGATATAAAATCCCATTCACCAAAGTGTCAATTATTTTATACGTAATTCTATCCGTCGTGAAATTTTCTAAGGTATCAATGCCCGGTGCGGAAATATCAAACAAATTATCTCCTTGTTCCGAAAGGAAAGTTTTTTGTGCATCCGTTAAATCTTGCTGCCCTGAATTTTTGGAATCTTGTTCATTATATAAATTATATCTCGCAGACCATTTCCCTTTTTTATATTCCGATCCCACCGTGTACATGAATCTTAGATAATTCTGATCCGTATATTCGAATTCCACTACAATCCGGCTATCCTTAGTTATCAATCTATTGGTTGTAAAAGAAATCTCCCCCCGGTTATAATCAATCACATAATCTTTCAATTCTCCCCGTTCTAATAATTTACCATCTAAGAAAATCTTTTCCGTTCCAGAAAGGATAATGATGAATAATTCATTTTCATTTCCCCTTAGTTTATAAGGTCCTTGGTTCCCCTCTGTCGTGGCAAGTGTCTGGCTGGAAAATTTACCTCCGGATATGGCAAAGGAACCGCTATTTTTCCATTCACCACCAAAAAAATTGGATACGTTTTCAAATCTTGCTCCTTGGAGTTTTTTATTATAATTCATAAAATAACCCTCCGGTCTCCTCAAATCATAATCTCCGGCAATGAGTTTGGAACCTCCCTTGGATAATTGAATGAATACCCGGTCAAAATCTTGGATGTTCTGGGTATTCCCCTCTGGTTGTAATGGAATATTCTGATCGCTGATGGCTGCCAAAATTTCTATATCATCGCCCAGGTTTCCAGCCATTTGGATATTGAAATTGGAATTGAGTACCAGATTTTGGCTATTGCCAAAAGAAATCCCCCTAGAAAAAGAACCACTATATTGCACACCCTCCAAATCCAAAATGTCCTTATTCCCTTGTCGGGTATTGAAAGGATCATAAACATAATCATCCGGTGCCATGATATCCACTTTGATATAATTCGTATCTAATCTGGATAATTGGATGCCCAAATTTATAGTAGTGACCCGATATCTAATGTCTATTGTATCCGGAAGCGGTTTCCTCAACCATTGCATTTTGTCATATTCAAACCTATAATTATCAGTTCCCAATTGTTCCCCTGTCCTAGCATCAAAAACTTCTATCGTAGAGGGAATAACTGTTGTAGTATCCAAGGAGAATGGCTTGGATTCCTTGATAATAAGTGTTTTTTGCCTCCAATTGGATAAATTATTTTGGTCTTGCGACCAAAGCAAAAATGGTAAGAAAAGGATTAATATGATTAAGGTATATCTCAAATATTAAATTGGATTATTATAATAAGGCTGCAAGTTCTACAAATTTCAGTATATTATTATTTTAAACATATTTATAATTTGCTTTTTGTAAAAAATGCCCAATTTTAAATATGCTCTTAATAGAACGATCAATATGCCTAATAAATAGAACTACAGTGATTCTTAACTAATTTATGTCGTGTTTATTACACCTAATTTGCGTATCTAATACTAGTCTATCGAATGATTACTGTGGACTTTATATCTTTACATAAAAGAATAATATGAAATTCGGATTCTCCATTTTATTATTGATGATCAATATTCCCCTAGTATTCAGCCAAACGGATGCTAAAAACCTTGAAAAGTATTGGCAATATAGACAACGTTTCCTTAATGGGTTCATGTCTATCGGCGAAGCGCCCGGAGAAAGTATTCCCATGCATGGGCTGGTTCCTCATGGCAAGTGCGATTCCGATTATATGATAGGTTTCAATAATTGTAATTATTCCAAGCCGGGCAAGGGAATCATTTATTATGGTGACGAACTTATCGTCATGGGAAATTATCTTGCCGTATTGGCATTGGAAATCAGAATGCTCAAAGATGCAGGTAAATCTTATCAAGGAGCAGCAGAGGAATTATTTTACGCCTTGAAAGCTGTCGAAAGAGTGGATCGGGCGGCGGAAACCTATTTTGGTGCTAAGCCGGAACTCAACGGATTTATGGTTAGGGATGATGTTCCTTTGGATTTCCATTTGAAAAACGGAAAAGCAAGGTTCAAACAAAAAGATGGCAGTGATTATAATTGTGTTATTTCTGATGGAGGGTGCGAATTGGACAATATCATGAATGGTTCGATTATGAGCCAAGATCAGCTTATCAATCTTTTTCTCGGCTATACTTTTGTTGCAGAATTAATTCCGGGATTAAAATATAAAGGAGTCCATCTATCAGAATTGGCTGCCTTGCAAACCCATCGGATAATCACATTCCTAGCTAAGAACAAATGGAAAATAAGAACTCCAGATGGACAGGTTCCTAAGAATTCTTGGGGAGGGAATGCCATTGCATTCAGTTACCCTTTAGCGAAAACCGCTGAAAGAATTACTAGAAAAAAATATAAGAAAAGTTATCAGACCGGACGTTCGAAAAGGAGAGGTAAAATGATTTTCAATACTTTCAATTGGGCACATGGCATACAACACGAGCGGAACCTTTGGATGGCTTTCGCTATTGCTACCAGCAGTGACCATTGGGATGCCAAACGTATGGCGAAGCGGGCTAGAAAAGCTGATAAAATCATGTATGCCCTCGCCTATTCTGTCTTGAACAATGAACCTTTGGATAAGAGTATCAGCCAAAAGGAAATCAAGAAAATGATAGATTCGGCTCCTTGGGATGGTCCTTGTGTCGGTACTCCGGGTTGTACTTCCCCCGATGGCTGGAAATCCCATGACAGATGGATCGCATCCGATCATAAAAATGGCAACCCTTATCAAATCCACAGGGAATACAACGGATTGGATGTGATGTTGTTCTATAATCTTTATCATTATTTGTTCAAGGAAAAATTGCCTAAGTACAAGTGATTTTTCAATTTAGGGATTAAGTTTACTATTAGATAAAACAAGAAGCTGTTCAGGGCTTAATCCCTTAACATATGTTAAAGTTACTTTCAAAATTTGACTTATTTTATAAATCAAACTATCTTTAGTTTATATTTAAAACTAACTATTGGTTATGAAACAAAGTCACTGTAAATGTTGCGAAAGAAATGTATCTCCAAATGCAGAACATTGCCCACATTGCGGAGAACCAAATCCAGCTAAACCCGAATCGAACATCATAGCTAAGAGCAGCAGATTATTAGGGTTCATCGCACTTTTGCTTTCCTTATTTTATTGGGGCTGTGATATTAATCTTCTAAATATCAATCCCATATTTTATTTGTTACTAGCAGGAAGTAGTTGTGTCCTCTTATTGAAAAGTGTACAAATCGCTTGATTACACTGGACTTTATTCCCCTAATTTGTAAGAAATCGAACATTTATTAACGTAAACATATTTGAAAATAAGAAATATCTATGCTATATTCGCTTTTCCAAACATTTTGGATTTACTATTTTACTTAATAAAATAAAGAGAATGAAAAGGAATTTACTATTATTCAGTCTGGCATTTTTTGCTATTGGAACTTTGGTATTCGCATGTGGAGATGATGATGATAATACAGGAACAACTTGTGATACAACTGACATGACTTATACAGCTGATATAGCTAGTATATTGAATGCAAGTTGTGCGGATGCCGGTTGTCATAACGCAGGTAGTGCTAGCGGAAGTTTGGCAAATTATGCAGATGCAGCGGCATTTGCAACAGGTAATAGAATCATAGGTTCTATCAATCACCAGTCAGGTTTTCACCTATGCCATATCCGGAAG
>JAHDHJ010000133.1 GCA_020631375.1 Saprospiraceae bacterium
CCATGCCAGAAACAGCTAACATGGGATTACTATGTCCTTACTTATGAATGTCCCTCTCTAAATCTAAACATCTAAATTATTACAATTCATAATTAGGCTTGAGCCTATCCGTATTTTTATAATAATCATTGATAATCTGAACGACTTCTTCGATATCGTCAGTAATTGGCATCAGATCCAGATCCTTAGGGCTGATATTGTTTTCTTGTTCTAACATGACTTTTACGATCCACTCTTTCATTCCTTCCCAAAATTCAGAACCCATGAGGATAACAGGGACTTTGGAAACTTTGTTAGTTTGGATCAATGTCAATACTTCGAATAATTCATCCAAAGTACCGAAGCCTCCTGGCATAACCACAAATGCTTGGGCATATTTCACGAACATAACCTTACGGATGAAAAAATAATTGTAATTCAAAATCTTATCATTGTCGATATATTGATTATTGAATTGCTCGAAAGGTAAGTCGATGTTCAAACCTACGGAAGTCGCATTGTTGAGGAATGCACCTTTGTTGGCTGCTTCCATGACTCCCGGGCCTCCGCCCGTAATGATGCCGTAGCCTTCATCTGTGAGCCTTTTGGCGGTATCTACTGCCAATTGGTAGTATTTGTGATCGGGCTTGGTTCTTGCCGAACCGAAAATGGAAACACAGGGTCCTATTTTATTCAATCGCTCGAAGCCGTCCACAAATTCTGAAATCATCTTGAACATTGTCCAAGAATTCTCTCCCTTGAGAGCCGCCCATTTCCTTGGAATCCAGGACTCCTTTTCTTTATTATCTTCGCTCATCTAAATTTTTATTTTTATAAAACCCATAAATATAGGCTATATCTTTGATATACAAAATGTGTACCAGATTGATATTTAAATTATTAGCTCATAAGTTCTATTGGTGGAAAATCATTCCAACAAACTTTTCAAGTCCGCAGGACTGTAATTTACGCTTTTCATTACCTTTTTATCCGATTGGCGGTAAACGACATATTTCCCGTTCACTTTCTCGACATAGGATTCTGTGCCCTTGTTTTGATAATGGATGACAGTCGCTTTGGCTTCTTCAATGGTTGAACAAGCTTTGCTCATATTGGAGCGTTGGACTTCATTGAACAGTTCATCGAATTTATCTTTCATTCCGAATTCAAGAACAGCACCCGAAAGGACATACATGATGTCGCATAGTGCGTCCGCGACTTCCACCAGATCATTTTCTGCAATGGCTTCCTTGAGTTCATTCAATTCTTCTTGAATTAGATTCACTCTCAATTCACAGCGTTTCTCGTCCGGAATGGTTGGTGTCTCCAAAACAGGTGCATTGAAAGTAATGTGGAATTCCTCCACGGATTTAAGATAATTGGTTTTGCTCATTCTTATTAGATATTCAGATTTAAAGATAATTCAAGTTGCGTAAAACGCAACAGACTTTAGATATTAGTATTTAGACACTAACTTTAGATATTAGTATTTAGACACTAGACAATTCATATTAATTAGGTGATTTTCTACGAAAATCATTATAAATCTAGGTACTAGAGTCTAAATACTAATATCTGTTTTCATTTCCTTTTTTTCTTTTTCTTTCTGTTTTCCAGACTTTCTATCTCTGCCATCAATGAACCCAATTTATCTTTTTGGTCGTCCGTGAATAATAGCGTTTCCTTATAGTCTGTTTTTGTGATTTCCATAATGGGAATCTTTTTATTGATGAAAGTCTCGATTTTTCCCAACATTTCCTTTTCCCCCTCACTACAAAAAGCCAATGCTTTTCCTTTTTTCTTTCCACGCCCGGTTCGTCCTACACGGTGGACATAATTTTCTTCCTTGTCAGGCAAATCATAATTAATCACCAATTCCACATCCGGAATATCGATTCCCCTAGCAGTAACATCCGTTGCTATCAATATCTTTTCATTCCCTTTTCGGAATTGTTTCAAAACGTTATTTCGTTCTTCCTGCTCCTTGTCACTATGAATGGTTAAGGTGCTGATATTAACCCTTTGCATTGCCTTATGCACCCGTTCCGCCCGGACTTTCGTCCTAACAAAAACCAAGATTTTATCTTCCGGGTTATCCTTAATGATCCTTTCTAAAAAAAATCTTTTATCATCCATTTCTATAAAGGCAACGGAATGGTCGATATTCTTATTCACTGGATCTTTGGGAGAAAACTGGATGCGGATAGCATTTTGTTTAATAACAGAATAAGCGAGTTTTTTTATTCTTTCATTTATTGTTGCAGAGAAAAATAAGGTCTGTCTTTTCTTAGGTAATTTGGCAGATAAATCATTGATGTCCTTGATGAATCCCAAATCCAACATATGATCCGCTTCATCCAAAACCAAAGTTTTTACCCGATGGACCCTCAAATATCCTTGGCTCATTAAATCAAACATCCTTCCTGGAGTTGCGATAAGAATGTCCACTCTTTTCTCCAATGTCTCTATCTGCGGATCTTGATCCACGCCTCCGATGAGTCCGAAAACCTTAACCTTGGTTTTTCTGGCGATATTATTGAAAACTTCCGTTAATTGTAATGCCAATTCATGGGTAGGAACAAGGACGATGCACTTGATGCCATCTCTCCTGGTTTCTTTTTTTCGCCTGATTTGGATTTCATTAATAATGGGAATGGCGAATGCAGCGGTTTTACCTGTACCTGTTTGGGCGACAGCCAAGACATCCTCGCCTTGCATGATATTGGGAATCGTTTTGTATTGGATATCGGTAGGACGTTTGAAACCCATTTTTTCCAAACCTTTCAACACTTCTGCCTGTAAATGATAATCACTGAATCTCATGCTAATTCTATTCTCAAAATGAACTGCAAAGATAGGGATTATTTTATAACCTGAAATTAGATATAGAGATTTAAAGATATTTAGATTTTAAGATGGAAATTGTTACTCAATTAGATCTTAAGAATATTGTAAGGATTAATTAATTCAAGTTGCGTTTTTAGGCAACTTAGGTTAATTAGTTAGCCACAAAAAAGTAATTACCCACCCCAAAAGAGATGGCTTTAAATAATTTTCTAAAAGGAAATATTTTCCTATGGTTTCTTAAAATAGATTCTAGATAGAATAGAATCTTAAATATAAATTATTTCATAAATTGACAAATTATATTAGATATAGATAGACAGGGTAATAGATGGTTGTTTCTATGGATTAATAAAAAAATCATAATGTTAAGAATTTAAGCGAAAATAATAAATTATATTTTATCTCTTTTAATTTATGAAGTCTAACTAAAAAATGACATAAAATCCCTAAGCATGAGAAAAATCCATCTAATAATAATTTTACTATTTACGATAACATTATGTAGTGGACAAAATATAATAAATGTGATGGTGTATGATTCCATTTCACAAGAAGTTCTTCCTTTTGCAAATGTTATGCTAGTAAATAATCAAAAAGGAAACGCAACTAATATAGAAGGTATTTGTACTATTGACTTAGGAAAAAATACTAGAACAAAAGACACTTTAGTCTGTAGTTTTATTGGGTTTACGACAAGAAAAATCATCATTCAGTTGCCTCTAGCAGATACGCTTAAAATCAATTTATCTTCTAATAGTAAATATCTGAAAGAAGTTCTTGTAAGTAAAAAAGATGAGAGGTTGTCAGGAAGAGAACTTGTTAATAATGCAATTAAAAATGTAAAGGAGAATTATCCCGTAGAAACCGTTGAACTTGAAACGTTTTATCGTGAGAAATTATTTGAAAACAATAAATTCATTGAACTAAATGAATCAATAAATTCGATAGTATATACCAAGTATCCACAGAAAGGATATGCAAAAAAATCATTTAGGCAATATTGGAATAGTAAGCAGGAATGGCAAAAAGAAGAAGGGTTTCCCTTATGGGTAGGACTGCCTCAATTTTTTAAATATTATAATACGGTAGATGATAAGTGTTACGTAAAAACTAAAAGGGTGAGTAATAATTTGTCGGAATCAGATCCTAAGACTTATAGTTATATAACTGGTGGGCCTTTAGCATTGACAGCAATTGATAAAGTGAAATATTTAGCAGATTTTATGGATCCAAAACTTTTGGGAAAGTATGATTATTATCGAAAAAATGCTGTATTAATAGATGGTGTACTCTGTATAGAGGTAGGCTTTAAACCTAAAGTCGGAACGAAACCTGTCCACCAACCTTGGAATAAAAAGATTGGTTTTCCTCTGTATTCTGGAACTATCTGTATATCGAAAGATGATTTTGCAGTAGTTAAATTTGAGTGTCAATTTTCAATAATTAATAAAACGCTTGGTTACCAAGTCCAAGAACCTTGGCAAATATATCCAACTACCATATCTGTTCAAGTAAAATATAACCAACTAGAAAACGGAAAATGGATTTTGAATAGAGTGAGAACAAATCAATTTATTAAGGCAAATCCCAAAGGTAAGTGGAAGGTGTTGGAAGATTATAATTGTATAAGAGAGTTAACTGTATTCAATGTACAAAGTGATTTGGGTAAAGCAAGGAGTAATGATAAATTATTACGAGATATTGAAAGTGCCAGATTAAGAAGTTTTACATCAGAATACGATGCGTTGATTTGGGAAGAATTTGATAAAGAAAATACTTATAAACTTTCAAAAAAAGAACTTGAAGAAATAGGAAAGAATAAAAAAAATGTTTGGAAAGAATAAGACTATATTCTTTGAGGTCGTTATTAAATATTCCTGTATGGATGTTATTATTATCCAAGTATATTCTTATCTTCTGCCATCGCATTGTTGGCAGAATCCCCATTCGCTTAATTCTGCAAAATAATCCTTACAACTTCTACAAGAAATTAATTTCTTTCCACTTTGTTCACAAGAATTACAAATGAGCTTTCCAGTTTTAATTTGTTCTTCTTTTGAATTTTTAATTTTATTAAAACAAATTTTACAATAATGTTTTTCCATTTTTATAAACTGATAATTCCAATGTCATGCATTTCTTTATTATCCTTTAGGGAAATAACTTTTTTAGTTACTTTCTCATTTTTCTTTCCCCAGTTTTCATAAATGGTGGCATAGACTTTTGTTCGGGCGGAAGCCCGGTTTCTATTGGAAGAATAATATTTTGCCCTTATTGTATATTTGCCTTTTTTTGCAGTTTTTAGCGTGTACATTTCAGGGCCGTATCCCTGTGTGACATCCTTTGTCATATGTCCACCGATTTTAGTATCGGGATGACTATAAAAACATTCTTCACCAGTAGGTTCGATGATGTGTAAATCAATATCCGTATTATCCGTATTCCAAGAAATCGTGACCATTAAATCCATTTCAATATCCTTGAATTCTTTTTTTAAGTTTTCAATTCTGCTGCTGCTATAATCTGAAAAGGTGGAATTACTATTTAGTTTACTCAGCATATTCAAATAATCCAAAGTGGCTATTTTTTTGAATTCCCCAAAACGTGGATCCCATTGTGCATGAATAGCGATTTCATAATAAATTATCGCTAATTCCTTATTGCCTATTTTATCCAATGCTTGTGCAATGGCATGATAAGTTTGGGGTTCGTAAGGTCTGGATTTTAAAACCCTTTGGAATAAATGATATGCCTGTTCATCCAATCCCCATTCCAAAGCAGAAAATGCGACATCCCTTGCCAGAACACCATCGCTCGGATTTTTTTCTACCAAAGAACTTAATAATTTCAAGGCATCATTTTTGGAATAATTAGTTTTTCTTTTTTCTGCTGCCGAATTAATTATATCATAATCCAATTCGTTTTTATTTAATTCATCTTGGATGTTTTTGGCTACATTGTTTTTTGTTTTTGATTTGCAATCCAATCCTTTGGAATCAATGACAAATTTATTTTCCGGCATTTTATCCACTAACATTTCCAAGGAAGTAGGAATGCTGAAATCCACTCCGGGCGTTTTCGTTAATTTATCCAACCATTTTTTGAAATTCATTTTTGCATTACCTAATAATGCTCCGATTTCCTTTATTGTTTTATTAATAATGTCACTGGCTTTTGTTGATTTTACGACAAAGGCATCTTCTGTGGCATTAATATTATATTCCTTATAATCTTCCTCCGTGTCTAACATTAAAAAGGAACAAGTTTTTCCTGCAACATTAAAATGTTTTGCATAAGGAATGGAATATTTTTCCGTATCATATCCGAACTCTTCTAATGAATTCGTAGCAATTTGTCCATAAGTTCTTTTAGTAAGATTGGAAGATAGAGTAGTGTTGATTGGAATATTAATATCTTTTTTATTTCCGTTCTGGGACAAGGATAATTTTATATTTGTTCCTTTGGAAATTGTATTCCTACCCGTTAAAAACAAATGTTGTCCCTCATAAATAAATGCCGGCCTTCCTTGGATTAAAATATCTTCGGTTCCGTTTATGGCAATATTTTCTATTTTCCACGGTGTTTTTCTGAATGCTTTGGAAGCCTTATTGATTTCATCTTCTCCTGCTATGGAAAATATGGCTCCACCGGAATTTCTGCAAAGGTGTTGTAGAGTATTCAAACTGGTTCCTGACATCCTTGTATTATAAGCGAATAAAATATCATTGTTATTCATTTTATTGGATAATTCATAATGGTCTGAACTGCCCCAAGTTACATTTCCGTCGCTTAATAAAAATATATTCTTTGCATTTTTATCTTTGGAAATTTCGGCTAATGCCAACCCTAAATCACTCGCACCCTCCAAGGATAAAGTCCTTGCAAATGTCAGGAAATCATTAATGTTCTGATCCGTATTTTGAACGGAATTATTTTTCCACCAAAATGATTCCACGTTAAATAATAAGACATTGAATTCTTTTATGGCATCTTTATTATTTTTTAATAATGCTTCTGTCATTTTTAACCAGACATTGAATTTGTCGGGTTGGGAACTCAAGGAAATGTCCAATGCGATAATTGCTTTGTCATGAACCGAATTATCATTTCCGCTTGGAATATTAGGATGGATAGTGGAAGCGAAATATTTTTCCTTTTCAGAAGAGTTAGAATTAATTGCCATGTTTTTTAATCCCGAATAGCGAACACTCAATTCTTCAAATTGGGGATTAATTAATTGGAATGTTTTGTAATTATCTTTCTTTTTAATTTTCTGTATTGGCTGAATACTAGAAGAAATTCTGGGAATATCAGCAACTTTAAAATCTACGACCAGCGGAGAATTAATATCCGGAATTGGAAAATTAAATAACCAATCATTTTCTATTTCAGTTAAATTAACATCATAACCGATAACGATTCTATGTAGTTTATTTTGCACCAATGGGAAAACCCTGCAATTAAAAACATCCGCACCCGCCCATTCTGCCAAGGCAGGGTCAACTTGTCTCCTTACTGTATTGCCATAGGCAAATGCCGCTTTTTCTTTTTCTACAATTCTGGCTTCCTTGGGGTTTTTCCAATTTTCGGAACGCATATTCTGAATCCCCTCTGGACTGAAATCTATTTGTTCATAATCGACAAAAGGCACTTCCTTTTTATCCTTATTAATATAAGCGGATTCACCAAATGCAAAATAATAAGGAGAAGCACCATTTGGCAATCTCATTTTGAAAGTACCCTCTGCTTGAAAATCCTTATTGTTATAAAAAAAACAATCCATTAAAACCCTTGCCCTAAAACCATCTACAGTCACTGCAATTTGTGTGGCATCCAGATGTAATTTTTCATTATCACCAACAAATAATACGACTGTATTCGCTATTTTATTAGAACGTTTCCAAGTACCGGGTTTATGTGCTTCTTTATCTTTCCCATTTTTTTCTTTTGCTATAATGTTCATGGAAACCTCATCCATTATTGCATCGGGCATGACCATTTCGTCAAGTTTGAAATCTTCAGTACTTGCAACATTTTCTTTATTGCCAACACTACAGGATTGAATGAAAATGCTAAGGAATAAAAAGGGAAGAATTAGGTTTTTCATGATCTTGTGGTTTTTGAAAAAAAAATTACAAATCAATTTCAAAATATGGATTAATTATACGTTCCTCGGTAGCTTTATAATTAGAACCATTCATATAAAGGGTTTCCCCGATTTTGATTTGACCATAACTGAAATGTATATGTCCGAATAGATGCAGTTTGGGCTGGATTTGGTGTATGCGTTCCCGAAGTTTTTTCGATCCCCTTAGGTTTCCGCTAGGAGCCTTATCCAATATTTCATAAGGCGGATTATGTGTGATGATAATGTCTGAGTCGTCGGCAATTTGTTCCCAGCCCATTTCATCATCTTCTTCCTGAAATGGCGATCCCCATATTTTCAATCCTTGTATGTGGATAAAAGAATTGTTGAGGTATGTGATGTTTTCCGGAATGTTTTCCGGAATAATCGGAATATTATTTTGATGTAAATCCCTGTCATGGTTGCCATGAATGAAAATCCTATATTCAAAATCAAGAGCAGAATACCATTCTAAGAAATCATCGATATGTGCTTGGTTTCCTTGGTTACAAAGATCCCCTGCATGTATGATAATATCACCTTTGGGTAAATCCAATTCCCTATGACAGCCATGAGTGTCTGATATAAAAATAAGTTTCATAATCGCTAAGATAAGGGGAATTTATTAGACATTATTACGAATTGTTTTTTATGCAAGACCAATTAGAGATTTTGAATAATATGCAAGGCATTTCTTGAAAAGCGTAGCCTTAGCTACGGTTGAAAGAAATAACGAAGTAGATTTTCAAAAGAATAATTGGGCTATAATCAATAATTCGTAATAATGTCTATTATACGTGTTTTATTTGGCTAATTGTAGCTGTTTAATGGGAGAGTTTTATTTATACATTCGAAAACCTAATAACTCTTACTATCTAATTTTTCCTACATTTGTAAAAAAAAATCATGCTCAAAAGAGATCTGGCTTTGGAAATGGTGAGGGTTACGGAATTAGCGGCATTATCTGCTTCGGCATACGTGGGACTTGGAGATAAAGATGGAGGTGATAAGGCGGCAGTAGATGCGATGCGTTATTATTTGAATAAAATAGATATGGCTGGAACGGTAATTATCGGAGAGGGAGAAAAGGACGAAGCCCCCATGTTGTTCAATGGAGAAAAATTAGGGACGGGTAAAGGACCTAAGGTGGATATTGCGGTAGATCCGGTTGAGGGGACAACTTTGTTGGCATTAGGTCAGCCAAATGCAATAGCAACAATTGCGATAGCGGAATCCGGTTCAATGTTGGATCCGGGTTCTTCTTATTATATGAAAAAATTAGTGGTGTCCAAAGCGGCGAAAGATGTCATTGATATTAGAATTTCCACTAAGGAAAATTTAGAGAGAATAGCTGTCGCTTTGAATAAAAAAATAAATGCACTCACCATTTTTGTTTTGAATAAGCCACGGCATGAGAAATTAATTCAGGAAATCAGGGAAACCGGAGCAAGGATTATTATCCATGACCATGGAGATGTTTGGGGAGCATTGGCAGCAGCATTGCCGGAAACGGATATTGATGTTTTGATGGGAACTGGCGGGACACCAGAAGCGATTATTGCCGCAGCAGCGATTAAATCATTAGATGGCGGAATGCAATGCATGATGGATCCAAAAACAGAAGATGAGAAACAAGATTTAATCCAAGAGGGAAAAGATTTGAGTCAAGTTTATTCTTTGAATGATTTAATTAAATCCGATGATGCATTTTTTGCAGCGACAGGAATTACAAGCAGTTCTTTTTTGCAAGGAATACATTTTAAACCGGGAAATTCAGCGACAAGCCAAAGCATTGTCATGCGTTCATTTTCGGGAACGATTCGTTATATAAACGGAATACATGATTTGGATAAGAAATTAAATAAAATAGGATTTGAATTACCTAGAAGATAAAGAGGGAAATTGTAATTCTCGACAATCAAATTAAAACGACTTTTTAGAAAAAAGAGAAAACTTATCCCTGCTCCCATTATAGAATGTTATGATTATCTTTATGTATTAATATCAGTTATCAATATTTATGAATAGATTAGAACGGACAGTCAATAAATTGTCAGCCTATCCATCTTGGGTACTATCATTTGCCATAGGCAAAGTAGTGAAGTACACCGGCACTTCAAAAATCAGTTATGACCTAATGACAAAAGATAGGGTAGTGGTCAGTGCCAAAAATAGGAATAAAATCAGAAATCATATCGGACAGATTCATGCTGCCGCAATGATACTTTTAGCCGAAACGGCTACGGGGATGGTTGTGGGAATGAATGTTCCTGACGATAAGATTCCCTTGGTAAAATATTTAAATACGAGCTTTGTAAGGCGATCAAAAGGAGCAATGAAAGCAGAAGCTTGGCTCACTCCCGAGCAACAAGAAAAAATAAGAACCACCGAAAAGGGAGATGTAATTGTCAATGTAAAAGTAACGGATGAGTCAGGAGAGTCTCCGATTGTCTGTGAAGCCTGTTGGGCTTGGATTTCCAAGGATAAATTAAAAAAGAAATAGCCCTTTTCGATATTCTCTCTTAGTTGTACACAACTTGATGACGATTAGCGCAAAAAACACTAAAAGCCCTATATGATAAAAAACATATAGGGCTTCTTATTTTTTTAGAGTGAACGCATCAAACATTATTCAATAGGATTGCTTGGGGAAATATCTCGATTTGCCGAATGACACTCCATCTCATGATAGATTCCAGAGATTTTTCGAAAACATTGACAAAGATGGACTTAGGGATTGTCTGTTTAGTGCTTCATTGTCCGACAAACTGGATTTGGGATCTGAAATATTAGCGATAAACAGAAAGAAACTCCGTGGTGCATCGCTGGGCAGCAGAGGGAATGATGGCTTGTGCATACTGACCGTATGGACATGCGAGGAGGAGGTTTCGGAGGGTGAGGTTCGGGCGGATGGAAAAAGTAACGAAATAGAGAGGGAAGCCGATTATATATTGGCGCTCAAAATAACCAAAAACTCCTCTTGGAGGAAATTGGGGATTCATTTTCCTATGCAAGGGTTTTGAATACTTCTTATTTGGAAAAATATAAATGTTAAGGCTTGGTGCGTTCACCCTATTTAATTTTACGCAATTTGAATTACGGACTTGATTTTTGCTATTGAATCATCAGATTCACAAATTCTTACCCTCTTCTTCTTCAAATTTTGTAAGCCCATATTTTTTGTTTTGGAAGAAGTTTTTTGCAAGTAAAAAGATGAAATCTCTCATTTTGAAAGTCTAGTATGAAGATAATGATTTAAACGGTTTTTGCACACTGAAGCACCTAATCCTCTGTGGTTTGTATTCCAGGTCAACGGAATTAGGATTAGATGTAGGTTTCTTCATGAAACATTGTGAAAAAATCCACATTTTTTACTAATTTTATAGATTATACTATTTCTTCCAAAGAAATAGTATGGGTTTCTTACATAACCAAAATCTAAATGGGAGATTTTAGAACTCTAAAAGAAAGAACCTAGCTTATTGAATTTTTAATTTTGAAACTACAAAAATGATGATAAATAAAACATTATTACTCTTCTTTATAATTACAATTTTTTCTATTCCTGCATTTTCTCAGGACGGAAAAACAATACAGAAGAAAAAAGAAAAGAAAGAAGATCCTGTAGTTCTTCAAAAAGATCAAGTAGAAAGGAAATTCACAAAAACGTTAGGAGCTACAGCTACTTCCATTACACGAACAAAACAACCTGTAGTTTTGTCTAAAGAA
>JAHDHJ010000134.1 GCA_020631375.1 Saprospiraceae bacterium
CCAAATCATAGATCGGGTGGTAAATTAGATTTATGGTAACTATGCTATCGCAACCTTCGGAAGTCTGCATGTTTTCCACGCCCGTTTGATTGGATTCGTTGTATAAGGTTCCGTTAACAGTCACTTCATAACCATCCGCTGAGCAGCCCTCATATAATTCCTCCAAATCATAAATCGGGTGGTATGTAAAATCAATCGTGACTATACTATCACAACCATCAGAAGTCTGCATCATCTCCACCCCACTCGGATTTAATTCAGAGTATTGTACTCCATTTACTATTACCGCATGCCGGTCGCCGGAACAGCCGACATAAAACTCTTCCAAATCATAGATCGGGTGGTAAATTAGATTTATGGTAACTATGCTATCGCAACCTTCGGAAGTCTGCATGTTTTCCACGCCCGTTTGATTGGATTCGCCGTATAAGGTTCCATTAACAGTGACCTCGTAGCCGTCTGTTGAACAGCCCTCATATAGCTCTTGCAAATCATAGATAGGATGATAAGTCAGATCTACTGTAACAATACTATCACAACCATTAAAAGTCAGCATGTTTTCTATGCCTGTAGGGTTGGACTCGTTATATAGATTTCCATTAACAGTAACTTCATAACCATCCGCTGAGCAACCCTCATATAACTCTTCCAAATCATAGATTGGATGGTATATAAAATCAATAGTGACTATACTATCACAACCATCAGAAGTCTGCATCATTTCCACCCCACTCGGATTCAATTCATAGTATTGTGTCCCATTTACTATTATTGCATGTCGATCACCGGAACAGCCGACATAAAACTCTTCTAAGTCATATGTCGGATTAACAACTATGGGTATGGTATCACTTGCGACACAACCATTGGAATCCGTAATCTGTACTATGTATTCCGTATCTTCTGTTGGATAAAAATATGGGTTATTACAATCGGTGCAAGACATAGTAGGATTAGGAGTCCATTCATAGGTGTAGTCTGTTGTAAAACTAAAACCAAGTGTATCTCCATTACAGATTTCAAAAGATTGGTTAAGTCCCAGTGTTGGAACAGGTACTATGGTAACGAATGTTCCAAAAGTGTCCCTGGTACATTCTCCATAGGCAGAATCTTCCACAATTACAGAATAATCACCGCCTATGAATACTTCAAGAAAGGTATCTGTTCCCAATATTGGTCCAGTTCCATTAGGACCTAGAGTCCACGTGTATGTATAAGCATCACTAACTATATTGGGAACTACTGATAGTATTTTTGGCACATCCAACTCACAATAGACAGGAGGATTCGGATTGAATTCCAATGTAAAATTAGGTCTGATATATACTCTAGCCGTATCACATAGAGGGGCAAGATCCCCTTGACAAAAGTCTGTTTCAGGAATTCCACATACATTGTAATCTATGTATTCCAAACCAGAATTTACAGGGGCTATAAATTCTAAAGAATCACAACCTGTTACACTTATACAAACCAAATTATCATTATACAAGCCCCCAGCAGTTATGTCCACCCAAGTAATCGTAGTATCTATTACTCCTCCAATAGCCAAAGTTGTTTCACATCCTTCCCGTATTTCGGATTCGGGAGTAGTTATTGAACCTGGTATTGAGACAATTGAATATACATTGGGATTATTTCCCGGTTTACAGAATGTTAACCAATATGGCCCTTGTCCGGGTAAACAGATTGGCTCTCCTACAACGATAATAGGCCCACAATCTATTTGATAATACAAAGCACCTGTGGGGGCTGCTCCAGAATAAATATCAAATGCCAATCCTACCGCACCTTCATCTAAGGTTACTTCAAAGGAAGTACATCTTGGTGGAGGATTAACAACAACAGAATCCACCCCACAACAATAATCATCACGTGAATGATTAGGTGAAAGGTAAATACTATCAGGAGATCCTGTAAGGTCTGCAATAAAAAAGGGTACATCATCTGCACAATTTGGTGATTGTGCATGTGACAAATTAATATTAGAAAGGCAAAAAAGTGTTATAATAAAACTTATTAAGGCTAGATTATACCTTTTACCATCTAAAATCCCTATTGATTTATATTTAGTTTTTGTACCCATTTATGTGTAGCTCATCCGCCTTAATTATAAATAATCAGTTGATTAAACATATAGAAAGTATTCATAAGAATTTACACTTATGAATATCCACCTATTATTTTAATTATTTATCGGTAACATATAGTACGAAAGGTAAATAAAAGATGGCTGAAAGTAGTAGATTTCATCTATTAAAATGTTAATACTACCTAATTAGAGAAGAAAAAAATCCTTACATGAAATTTTGCAATGACATTATCACGAATTGTGACATTCATAATTACAAATTTAACAGTTGTAAGTATGGCAAATATTAAATTAACATCTCACATTATTTCTTTATTTAACAATTCCATTACCAATTTCATACCTAAATTTACTTGTTCTTCTTTTGTGAGATTAGTATTATCGATTTCTATTGCATCTTCTGCTTTTCTTAGGGGACTGTCTTCCCTAGTTGAATCAATTCTATCCCTTTCTTTTAGGTTTTCATTAATTGATTCAAAACTTACTATTTGATTTTTTGATTTTAGTTCATCATATCTGCGTCTCGCTCTGGTTTCCATTTCTGCGGTAAGAAAGATTTTTAATTCTGCATTTGGAAAAACTACTGTTCCTACATCCCT
This sequence comes from Saprospiraceae bacterium, assembly GCA_020631375.1. GTDB lineage: Bacteria > Bacteroidota > Bacteroidia > Chitinophagales > Saprospiraceae > JAHDCE01. The sequence goes on from JAHDHJ010000134.1 coordinate 2,692, forward strand.
ACCATCCATGACTACACCCTTTTCCTTGCCCATTTCTCTTTGTTGGGCAACCATAGACCTCCTTACCGTTGAAATTGTGGCTACCGGGCTTACCATTCCTGACACTTTCATGCCTCTTATTTCCTCTTCAACATTCTTTCCGTTTAGATAAGTACAGTTTTTTCCATCCTCTGCCTTAAATGAAATATTGATATGGCAGAGTGCATTCTTAATTTCTTCTTCATTCTCCAGATCAATATTATTTTGGAGAAAATATAGTGTCGTAGCACGATACATCGCACCTGTATCCACATAGCCGTAATTCAACTCTATTGCAAGAGCCTTGGCCAAAGTACTTTTCCCACAGGAAGAAAAGCCGTCTATCGCTATAGTTATCCTCTTCATTTTATTTTCAATTCAGTATTTGTAGTTTGGCGAATTTCAACATCAATCTTTTGGCACCTGCTGCGGGGAAATCAATAGTCGCTACCCTGCCGTCACCTTTGCCATCTGTTGCGATCACCACGCCTTTCCCAAATCTCAAGTGCAATACTTTCTGTCCGGTTTTTATTGATGAACCCGGGCTGGGTTTGAAATCCTTGGGATCTATATTTAGTGACGGCATTTTTCTTAGTGGTTTGAAATTCCCCGTCACTTTAGATGGACCTGGAGCTGAGGAAGAAAACATTTCATTAGACATATTTTCAAAGCCCCTTGTCCTACTTGTATCTCCCTCCAAATGTTCCTGATCTATTTCATCCAAGAACCTACTTGGGTCATTATATCTCATTTTACCATACTGGTATCTGGATTTGGCGAATGATAAAGTAAGGAACTCCTCTGCCCTAGTTATTGCCACATAAAACAGTCTCCTTTCTTCCTCTATTCCCGCGCTGTCTGATTTTGCCATAAAGCTAGGAAACAAATCCTCTTCCAAACCTACTACAAAAATAGATTTGAATTCCAAACCTTTCGCCGCATGTGTTGTCATTAGTGTTACCTTATCATCCGTATCATCCTTGTCCAAATCTGTGTACAATGCAATACTTTGGAGATATGCAGCCAATGTCTTTTCCGGCATGGTCGCATCATCAAAAACTTCATCATCTTCTACAAAATCCTTGATACCATCCATAAGGGCATTAAGATTTTCCAAGCGATTCATCCCCTCTATAGTCGTATCAGATTTATAATAATCCAATACTCCGGACTGTTTGGCCACGTAGGATGCCGTCTCATAAGCTGTTCCCTTGTCCGCCTTTTCAACAAAGACTGACATCATGTTGACGAATTTATTCAGGTTCTTTTTCGTAGCGGCTCCCAGAGGCACTAATAAAAGACAATCCCAAAAAGATTTATCATTCTCAGCGGCATATGCCCCTATCTTTTCCAATGAACTCTTACCTATCCCTCTCCTTGGAAAATTGATGATTCTTTTCAAGGCTTCCTCATCCAATGGATTAATAGTTAATCGTAAATAAGCAAGAAAATCCTTTACTTCTTTCCTTTGATAAAAAGATGTGCCGCCAAAAACCTGATAGGCAATATTATAATTCCGCAAGGATTCTTCAAAGGTTCTTGATTGGGAATTAGTTCTATATAAAATGGCTATGTCCTTATTGTAAAGATGGTTCCTTGTCTTTTGTTCTAAAATAAAATCAGCAACCCGTTTGGACTCTTCTCCATCGGTCATTGCTTTTATCAATTTGATTTTTTGCCCCTCTCCCTTGTGTGACCAAATCTTCTTTTTGAGTTGTTTTGAATTATATTGGATAACTTGGTTTGCAGCTTGGACAATATGGCTGGTTGACCGATAATTTTCTTCTAATTTAAATGTTTGTAATTTGGGATAATCTTTTTCGAAATCAAGAATATTATCAATAGTCGCACCTCTGAATGCATAAATACTTTGTGCATCATCTCCAACTACACAAATGTTATTTTGGCTGCCTTTATAGTTTACTATTTTTTTTATAATTGCGTATTGTAAGTAATTAGTATCCTGAAACTCATCTACCAAAACATACTTAAACCGCTCCCTATATTTTTCCAAAACTTCTTCCGGGTTCGTATGGAGTAAATAATAGAATTGGAACAACAGATCATCAAAATCCATTGCTCCCGCACGTTTGCACCGTTTGGAGTATTCTGTATAAATTTTATGGAAATAGGGTCTTTTGGAAATCTTATCTTCTGCCATCAAAGTCTCATTGGCAACATAGCCTTTAGGTGGGATGAGATTACTTTTCGCACTTGATATGCGATTTCTAACCACATTGACATTATAGCTGTCTTTATTGAGATTGAGTTCTTTAATTATCGTTGCCACAAGGCTCTTAGAATCATCTGTATCATAAATGGTGAAATCTGAGGGGTAACCGATTTTTTCTGCCTCTGCCCGTAATATCCTAGCAAATATGGAATGAAATGTCCCTGCCCAAATGCTCTTTGTATTCGCACCGACTACTTTCTCTATCCGTTCTTTCATCTCCTTCGCTGCCTTATTCGTAAATGTAAGGGCAAGGATTTGATAGGCGGGTATTCCCGATTTGATAATATGGGCAATTCTAAAAGTCAAAACACGGGTTTTTCCAGAACCCGGACCAGCTATCACCATCACAGGACCATCAATGGTTGTTACTGCTTTCCTTTGAATTTCATTGAGTTGTGATAAGTAATCTGACATTTTCTTAGTTTGATTCCCCAAAAGTACGAAATGGGCATGGAATGGTAAGTCTTTTTAGGATTTTTAGTCCAGAATTATATTAGATGTCCAGATTTCGAGATATTAGGATTTTAAGATAAAAAATTGGGCTTCGCCCCATCTTAAAACACTTATTCTACAAGCTATTTTTACTTCGTTTCAAGTGAACCAAGGCTGCGCTGCTTCTTACCAATAGCATCATGACGATAGGTATGATACCAAGGTGGAATTGTTGGGGGAAAAATCCCCAAGTAAGTAGAATCAGGAGATTACAAAATATGGTCATTCCGTAAGTCCATTTCATACTTATGGGATTCATTTTCCTTACGGGATTGAATAGGAAAAGATATAAGGGATTCGCCCAAAGAATATTCATATTCCACTTCGTTGCCAAATGATCCGTGCCAAACCACATGAATAATAAAAATACTCCAATAATTCCTAACAGTAAAAACAATATACTGTCCAAATTTGCCAATAAGCGATTGTGGGTGTAAATTATTGTTAGGATTAACATGATTAAACATAATCCGCCAAAAATTACAAAGGGTCTGAATAAACTAGGTTCGTTCTTATAGTATTCTCCATCTAATAATACTGTTGCCGGAGTGAATAAAGCTTGTTTTGTTTTCATGCCTGTACTATCTGTTCTTATCATCTCCGCTCCTTTGGATAAATTGTCCGAAAGGAATTCCGGCAAGAACATTTGTTCTTGATAAGTTGCCATTTTATCAGATGGTATTCCAATTAATAAATCCATTCCGAAATCTTCCCATGGACGGGATTCGATATGTACATCCAATAATTGCCGTAAGGTCAAATTTGTTTTTAGGTTTTCTTTGTATTGAAATGAATCTCCTAAAACTTTTTCTAAAATATCCCTAATTCGAGTAGCACAATTATCAAAGAAAAAATCATAATAATATTCCCTATTCTCAGGCAGGTAATTTGTTTCCAAAAATTCCAGAACCAAATGTTTCTCTTCTTGGTTGAGCAATAATTTTTGTTCAGTGATTCTCTTGTTTCCTTTCGCTTTGTAATAACGAAGAACCCTACTTGTATTTTCTTTTCCTAATTTGTATTTCAATTTCCCCCTCAAAAACTTCCATACAAAATCAGTTACAGAATTCCCAAAACTAAAAATCCCATAATTATATAAAATATCCTGATGACTATCGAAATTTTGGATTCTTAAGGCGCTATGTCCGAATGCTCCATATATTTCTTTACCTGGAGAATATGTCAACAAACTGATTTCAATGGAATCCTTTTGGGCATTTAGTCCAAAAGAAAACAAAAGCATAGCAAATATTATGTAGTAGCACTTTTTCATTATCGAAGAATATATTATAATTTACAACGAAATTAAAAGGTATTTGCGTAAGCAATACCTTATTTTTGTTATTTATCTAAAATCTTTTTTAAACTCTTCAATTTCTAATAATATGAAATATGTTTTACTTTTTATTTCCAGCCTGTTTCCCCTCTCTCTTTCTGCCCAAACTTTAGATGCGGTTGAAAGCATTGAGTATGATGCTTCACAAAATAGATTCATTATGTCTAATGGTTCCTCCATGCTCCAAAGGAGCAGCGATGGTACCATCAGCTATTTTGGAACCGATTCGGGAACACATGGGATCGAAATCTTTAATGGGAGAATGTTTGTTGTCCAAGGAACCTTAGTTAAAGGATACGATTTAGTAAGTGAAAATCTGGTTATGTCCATAAATATTTCAGGAGCAATATTTTTGAATGGATTGACTACTGATGGTAGCAATAGACTTTGGGCAACTGATTTTAATGGTAAGAAGATCTATGAAATTGATATTACGGATATTAATAATCCGACTTACACCCAAGTCGCAACTACATCTGTTACGCCTAATGGTATTTTGTATGATGGCACAAATAACAGGCTCATCTTTGTAAGTTGGGGAAGTATGGCTGCTATTAATGCTCTGGATTTAAACGATTATTCAATTTCGACAATCATAAATACTCCTAACGGGAATTTGGATGGCATAGATAGTGATAATTCTAATAATTATTTTGTTTCTCATTGGTCTCCTGCGGGAATTACAAAATATGATTCGGATTTCACGAACCCTACTACGATAAGTGTTCCCGGAATTTATAAGCCGGCTGACATTTGTTATGCAAAAGAAATAGATACCTTAGCTATTCCCGATGATGGGAACACATTGTTTTTCGTAGGTTTTGAAACGACTCCCGTAGGTGATATTATTGATGGGGATTATCAATTTTCTATGGGTCCCAATCCTATGGTTGACCAAACTTTGATTCAATTCAATTTGGAATCCAATGAGCATATTAAATTGGATATTTACAATCTGGAGGGAAAAAAGGTAAAATCACTTGTCGATGCTGAAATGATTGCCGGATGGCATAAGGTTTTGCTTACCGGAATAGAACTGGAAACGGGAATGTATATTATTTATTTGGAAACGGATAAGGGTTTGCTGACGGATAAACTGATGGTGAGATAATACATTATTTAACAAAACAAAAAGTCCCGAACCAAATAAATGGTTCGGGACTTTGTATTTATACTTTGGATAAATTATGCAGTCAAATTAGGAATCCTTAAGCTCTGCCCCGGATAAATCTTATCAGGATGATCCAACATAGGCTTATTCGCTTCGAAGATTTGCTTGTACATCATAGGATCTCCGTAGAATTCCTTAGCAATCTTAGACAAAGAGTCTCCTTTTTGAACCGTGTAAAACTGTGAAGTCGGAGGAGGAACAACTACATTGATACGATCATCAACAGTTGCTATACCTTCAACATTCCCTAATGTCAAAACGATTTTCTCACGTGTCTCATGAGAATCCGTAGTTCCACTTACGATAACTACATCATCATCCAAGTCGATATTAAGGTCTTCTACATTCAAGTTCATGCTTTTGACCATGCTATGGAAAACTGAAATTTTTGCTTTTTTAGCTATATCCTTAGCCAATGAACTTTCTACAGCTTTTTCTTCTTCCTTAACTAAGGCCTTAGAACCAGCTTTTTTAAAAAATGAAAACAATCCCATGTGATATGAAAGGTTTTTTGTTATTGAATATTATTATGAAAATCCATGTATAATATTATGGATTTCTTATGTTGTGACAAATTTAATACTAAATGGTCACTAAATCGTCAGACGCTTTTCAATTTTACCAAAAACCTCCGATATTTCATCCAAAATATTGAAAATTTCAGCCGGATCAGGTGTTGTAACGAGTCTCGCCCGGTATGGCTTGATGTTCCTATAGCCTCTGAAGTAGTTTGTATAATGCCTCCTCATCTCCAAAACACCTAATTTAGCCCCTTTCCATTCCAACGAAAGCGTGAAATGTTTTTTGGCGGCAGCCACCCTCTCTGCTATCGTTGGTGGAGCTAGAATTTCACCTGTTGCAAAATAGTGTTTTATCTCTCTGAAAATCCAAGGATTCCCAATACTTGCCCGACCAATCATGATACCATCCACGCCATATTTCTCTCTATATAATTTAGCTTTTTGGGGACTATCTATATCTCCATTTCCGAAGACGGGAATGTGCATACGAGGATTCTTTTTGATATCACCTATCAAAGTCCAATCCGCTTCACCCTTGTACATTTGTTTCCTTGTCCGTCCATGGATGGAAATTGCTTTGATGCCCACATCCTGCAAACGCTCAGCAACTTCCACAATGAATTTGGTATTGTCATCCCAGCCCAGACGGGTTTTGACAGTAACCGGTTTGTCAGTCCTATCCACCATCAATTTGGTCAATCTGACCATACGGGGAATATCTTGCAGGATTCCGGCACCAGCCATTTTGCAAACCACTTTTTTAACCGGACAGCCGAAATTAATGTCGATGACTTCGGGGTCTGCTTTTTCTACAATATCTATCGCTTTCTGCATGGAATCCTCATCCGAACCGAATATTTGGATTCCAATCGGACGTTCATAATCATAAATATCCATTTTCTGGACACTCTTGTATGCGTCTCGAATCAATCCCTCTACGGAAATGAATTCGGTGTACATCATATCACATCCCTGCTCTTTGCAAACTGCACGGAAAGGAGGGTCGCTAACATCTTCCATCGGAGCAAGTAAAAGAGGAAATTCTCCTATTTCTATATCACCTATTTTTACCAAAACACATACATTATTTCAAGCTGAAGCAAATAAAATCTAGACCTATGTGCGAACAAAGTTAATACCCATAGCTCTACAATGTTAACTTTATTAGACTCAAAATGGTTTCAAGTGCAAAAAAATACTATTCCGAATAAAAATTCTTCTAGTTTTGTGCCAATTCTCCTTGAATTAACAACTCACATGATTACTTTTGTCACTTAATTTCATCAAAAAGCGTTAATAAAGAACCATGTTAACTATTCTCATCGCCATTTTTATCATCGGCTACGCCGCAATTGTATTTGAACATCCATTACACCTTGACAAAACCGTACCCGCACTTTTGATGGGTGCCTTGATGTGGGCTGTTGTAGCCGTAGGTTTCCACGAAGGCATATTCGAAGCCATTGATGGACACGGTCATGTTTTCTCCATAGTAGGTCACGAAGGAGATCATCATGTGGAGGAAGGATTTACTAATATTCTTCTTCATCATCTTGGCAAAACTTCAGAAATCCTTATTTTCCTTATCGGAGCAATGACTATTGTTGAAATCGTCGATTTGCACAGAGGTTTCGAAGTGTTGAAAGGATGGGTAAAAACCAAGAATAAGAAAAAACTCCTTTGGATTATCTGTATTTTGGCATTCATACTTTCAGCTATCATCGATAACCTGACTGCTACTATCGTTTTGGTTACACTTTTGAGGAAAATCATAAAGGATAGGAATTCCCAATTGTGGTTCGGTGGTATGATTGTGATTGCCGCGAATGCAGGTGGGGCATGGTCCCCAATAGGTGACGTAACTACTACCATGCTTTGGATAGGCAATAAAGTATCTGCAACCGGATTAATCAAATATTTGATTATTCCATCTCTTGTATGCTTTTTCGTACCCGTTTTCATTGCCAGTTTGACAAAACCATTCCAAGGAGAAATTGCTTTGGATACCAAAACAGACATGGAAGAAGGTCAGTTGAGGAGTAGCCGCCAAATGTTATTCTTAGGATTGGGTATGATTGTTTTCGTACCTGTTTTCAAGGTATTGACACACTTGCCTCCTTATGTCGGAATGATGTTGAGTTTGGGTGTCGTTTGGTTGGTTTCCGAATATATCCATCCGGAAGAAAACTTTGATGAGGAAAGGAGACATTTGTATTCGCCTCATAAGGCATTGAGCAGGATAGAAATGTCCAGTATCTTGTTTTTCTTGGGAATATTAATGGCTGTCGCAGCTTTTGAAAGCATCGTTTATGCTTTAAACAGTAATGGAGAAGCAGTACACTTATTAAGGTATCTTGCAGAAGTTCTTAATGATGCCGTTCCTAATAAAGATATAGTAATCATGCTGATCGGTATAGCTTCCGCCTTGATAGATAACGTACCATTGGTCGCTGCTTCTATGGGAATGTACACAGAGCCTATTGATGCAAAATTATGGCACTTCATAGCGTATGCCGCCGGAACAGGAGGAAGTTTATTAATCATCGGATCAGCGGCAGGTGTAGCTGCTATGGGGATGTTGAAAATAGATTTCATCTGGTATATGAAAAAAATTGCTTGGTTGGCTGCTATAGGTTTTGTTGCGGGAGGGTTAACCTTTGTAGCACTGATGTCTGTACTGGGTGTCACCTATTAACAGAAGGACTAGTCTATAAAATATATTCATTCATCTATAAAGAAGCGAAAAGGTGTTACCTTTTCTCTTCTTTGTATTAGAATATTAAATTGAATATAAAAATTATCATAGATATGAAATTTCAAATTAGCCTTATTGCCCTATTCCTAGGCTTGACTTTATTTTCTTGTAGGAAGGATTTAATTGAAGAAACCCAACTGGTCGGTACTTGGGAATGCGTACACATCAAAAAAGATACTCCTGCCAAAAGGAAACCGAATGATTTTAAATTCACATTTAGGGCTGATAGTACTTACACGTATTCCATTTCTAATGAATATTCCGAAGATGGAACCTTCTATACTTTAGATGACAAACTATATAATACGCCAAATGGAAAAAGCAAAATGGCTGTAAAATTAGGTCTAAGTGGCATGGACACTTTAAGAATGTACCAAAATAGAGGAGGAAACCCTGAGGTTTGGACTTTGGTTAGGCAATGATACAGTTAGCAGTTAGCA
>JAHDHJ010000135.1 GCA_020631375.1 Saprospiraceae bacterium
CCTTGTTATAATATCATAAACTTTTAAGTCATTTCCCATAAGGCTTTGCTCATAACCTGTAGGAATAATGGCATGGTGATCCGTTACTTTTTTATCATTAAAAACCTTAGTGGATTTTCGGATTTTATTATTTAATAATGGAGTAGTAAATTGACTATACTGACTTAATTTCGATAAGGTTCCATGAACGGTTGGATAAACATCATTGGGCAAATATGTTGTATCGACTCTTGGATAAGTAATGACTTTTTGTTCATATAATTTTTGTGCAATTTTCAGGGTCTGCTCCGCAGATAACCCGAATTTATTATTACAATAAACTTGCAAACTGGTCAAATCAAATAATCTTGGAGGATATTCTTTTCCTTTCTTTTTACTGACACTAATGATATGAAAAGGCTTCCCTGTTATTTTTTCTAATAAGGTATTTCCATCATCTTTTTTTGTGAATCGCCCTTCTTCACACCCGAAAGTAACTTCCCGATATAGTGTTTGTAATTCCCAATAAGTTTCAGGTTTGAAATTAATAATTTCCTTATGCCTTTTTACGAGCATTGCAAGGGTAGGGGTTTGAACCCGACCTACGGAAAGCACTTGTTTATACCCTCCATATTTCAAGGTATATAAACGGGTTGCATTCATTCCCAATAACCAATCGCCAATTGCCCTTGAGGTACCTGCATAATAAAGGTCATCATAATCAGTAGCATCTTTTAAATTATTGAAACCTTTTTTTATCGCATCCGGAGTCAATGAAGAAATCCAAAGCCGTTCGACTTTTCCTTTGTATTTTGCTTGTTTAATTACCCAACGCTGTATCAGTTCCCCCTCTTGTCCGGCATCACCACAATTAATGACTACGGAAGCATTTTTAAATAATCCTTTTACAATTTTAAATTGTTTTTTTACACCCGAATTATTCTTGAGTTTTGTTTCGAATTTTTCAGGAAGCATTGGCAGATTATCCAAACTCCAACTTTTCCAATGTGGCTTATAATCATCCGGTTCGTTCAATTCACAAAAATGCCCGAAAGTCCAAGTAACCTGATAGCCATTTCCTTCCCAATATCCGTCTTTTCTGGATTTGGCTCCTAAAATATGTGCGATTTCTTTGGCTACACTAGGCTTTTCTGCAATACAAACTTTCATATGATTTTAAACACTATTCAAATATAATAAGTTTGAATGGCAATTAAGCACAAAGACATTATTACAAATTGTTTTTTATGAAAGACCAATTAAAGTTTTTGAATAACTATGGTCTATCGACTAATTGCTATGGACTTTGTAGATATTTACTCCGGTGGATAATTTTTTCGCTCTGTCATATAATAAACAAGCGGTACAACTAAGAGCGTTAAAACAGTAGAAGCAATAGTTCCACCCATTAGAGAAATTGCCAAACCTTGGAATATGGGATCGAATAAAATCACGAAAGCACCTATAACCACTGTTCCAGCAGTCAATAAAATAGGCATGGTTCTTACGGCACCGGCTTCTATAACCGCTTTCTTAAAAGGAACACCTTCATCCAGTCTTAAATCTATAAAATCAATTAATAAAACAGCGTTCCGAACCATAATTCCTGCTAAGGCAATCATTCCTATCATGGAGGTTGCTGTAAAAAAGGCATCCATAAGATAATGACCCAAAATAATACCAATCATAGAAAGCGGTATGGAAACCATCATGACCAATGGAGCTTTGAAATTCTGGAACCAACCAACGATGAGGATATAAATAATTATCAATACAATTCCGAACGCAGTGCCTAAATCCCTAAAAACTTCTAAAGTAATTTGCCATTCACCATCCCATTTTACAGTAAAATCATTTTCTGAAAATGGTTGGGCAGCATAGGCTTCTTCTAATTTATAACCATCGGGAACCTGCATCGTTTTTAGTCTTTCTCCCATATCAAAAATGGCATAAACCGGACTTTCCAAACCTCCTGCCATGTCAGCAGTAACGTAAACCACTCGCCTTTGGTTTTTTCTGTAAATACTCTTTTCCTTGATTCCTTTTTTTACTTCTATAAATTCACCCAAAGGAATGGCTTGTCCGGAAGAACCTATCATTTTCAATCCTAGAATACTTTTTAGGTCAGAACGTTCACTTTCTTTTAATTGAAGATTAATACCAACGGCATCTTGATCCAATGGTGCATTCAAATGACTTATCGGACGACCGGACATTGCCATATTCAATGTAGCAACGATGCGTTGCGGAGCAATGCCATTGAGCATGGCTTTTTCTTTATCTATTTCAAAATGATATTCTGATTGATCGGCTTCTACCATCCAATCTATATCGACAATATCATTGGTCGAAGCCAATATTTCCCTGACACTATCTGCAACTATGATTTGTTTTCCATAATCCGGTCCATACACTTCAGCGACTAATGTAGATAGTACCGGAGGGCCCGGAGGCACTTCGATTATTTTTACATTCGCACCATATTTTTCTCCTATCTTTTGAATAGGCATTCTATATTTTTTGGCAATGCCATGACTTTGGAGACTACGGGTTTCCTTGTCTGTTAAATTAACTTGAATGTCTGCCATATTCGACCCACCACGCAAATCATAATGCCGCACCAAACCATTAAAAGTAATCGGTGCGGAAAGCCCGACGTAAGTTTGGTAATCGGTGACTTCATCTTGTTGGGAAATAAATTGTGCAATTTCTTTGGCGACATTTGCAGTACGTTCCAAGGTAGTTCCCTCTGGCATATCAATGATGACCTGAATTTCATTTTTATTATCAAATGGCAACATTTTTACGGCAACCGAATTTGTAAAAAACATGGACAATACCGCCATTAGAATTATGGCATTAATTAGCAAAAATAACCAACGTTTCCACCATGAATTTAATAAGGGATTAATAAGGGCATTATAGATTTTATAAATCCAAGATTCTTCCAGAACAAATTTCTTTTCTTCTTTTCCGCTTTCTTTTTCCTGTAATAAATGATAAGCAAGAAACGGGGTAATCGTCAAGGCAACAAATAAAGAAAAGAACATGGCAATAGATGCACCGATTGGCATTGGACTCATATAAGGTCCCATCAAGCCGGAAACAAATGCCATCGGCAATACGGAAGCGATTACCGTAAAGGTGGCTAAGATGGTTGGATTCCCAACTTCATTTATGGCATGTAGCGCTGCGTCTTTAAACGGCAATTTTTTCATTTTGAAATGCCGGTGCATGTTTTCCGCAACAATAATGGAATCATCTACTACGATACCCGTTACGAATACCAAGGCAAACAAAGTTATTCTATTTAAGGTATAATCCATAAAATAATAACCGAACAGGGTGAGTCCAAAAGTTACAGGAACTGATAAGAAAACGACCAATCCTCCTCTCCATCCCATTGACAAAACCACAACGAATGTTACCGCAATTATTGCTCCGATTAAATGCATCAATAATTCTGCTACTTTATGAGAAGCGGTTTCTCCATAATTCCGAGTGGTTTCCACATGGACATCTTTGGGAATCAGATTAGCTTTTAATATTTCTAATTTTTCATGGACAAGTCCGGTAATTTTCATGGCATCGGCACCTTTCCTTTTCGCTATGGAAAGTGTGATTGCCGGATATTCGGAATAATGTTTTTCTTTATTTTCACCCGCTGCTTTTCCATAACCAAAAGAAACATAGGACTTAGGTATTTCGGGACCGTCAATAACTTCAGCCACTTGTTTTAAATAAATGGGATTGCTTTTATAAACACCTACGATTAAATTCAATAAATCATCAGCCGTTTGTAAAAAAGTACCCGACTTGACAATAAATTCTTTATCGTTATTATCAAATGTTCCGGAAGTGTATGCTTGGTTATTTGCAATTATACTATTGGAAATATCTTGGAATTCAATTCCACTTTCAGCAATTTTATCCTTGTCCAAAAGAACGCGCATTTCTCTGGCTCGTCCTCCAATTATTTTGCTAAGCGAAACGTCATTTATTTTTTTTATTTCATTACTGACTTCTTGTGCTATTCTTCTCAAATCATAATCATCATAATGCTCACTCCAAAAAGTTAGCCCCATCATTGGCACATCATCAATCGCTCTGGACTTTACCAAAGGCAGCGTAACTCCTTGTGGCATTTGGTCCATGTGTTTCATGATTTCACTATAAAGTTTGACCAAGGAACGCTCTACATCTTCTCCCACATAAAACTGAACAATCAGCATCGCCTGCTCATTCATGGAAGTGGAATAGACATATTCCACCCCTTTTATATTAGACAGTAATTTTTCGAATGGTTTGACAATTCTGGATTCTACTTGCGTAGGACTGGCTCCTGGGTATCCAATAAAAATATCTGCAATGGGAACATTGATTTGTGGCTCCTCTTCCCGAGGAATGATTAAATAACTATAAAGGCCAATTAAAAGAAATGCACCCATCAATAGAACGGTCAGTTTACTATTGATAAATAATTTTGCAATATTCCCAGCTAATCCGATTTTCATTTTTGGTTTTCTTTTTTGTTTTTAGATACGCTTTGCTCACAAGCTCTTTGTTTCCCACAAATGAGAACCTAACTATTCTGTCAAATTATTTTTCACCTCCACTTTTATTCCATCACTCAGTCTCCCTTCTTTTTCTGAAATATAATTTTCTCCCAATGCCAAACCAGATAAAACCTCTACCTCATCATTATATCTTTTTCCTAATCGAACCCAACGGAGAAGTGCAGTATTGCTTTCGCCCAATGTATAAACTCCCGTTAATTGTCCATGTCTGACAATCGCTTTTTCTTGTACGATTATTTTTTTATTTTCAATATTTTTGGTTTTTGATTCGGAAAGCAGAATCGTAGCAAACATTCCAGAAAAAAGTTTTATGTTTTTTATATCATTTTTATTCAGGTCAATTTTTACTAAATATTGTCCACCCGTATTTTTAGCAGATTGATTAATTTGACTGATTTTCCCTTTTATTTTTTCACCACTTGATTTAATAATAACATCAACTTTATCGCCTTTATTTATTTTTCCGATTCCACTTTCCGGTATCATGGCTTCTGCCTGAAATCTATTACTGGATTCTATGGTGAACAAGGGTTTGCCCGGTGTCGCCAAATCTCCGGTTTGAACCCATTTTTCAGTTATGACACCACTCATTGGAGCTTTTATTTCTGAATAAGTGAGCATGTTTTCAATTTCTCTTTTTCCCGCTTCCGCTTCTTTTAATTTTGCTTTCATCCTATCACGCTGAGTAGTGATATCATCCAATTCCTTTTGGGTTGTACTTTTTTTATTAAACAAAGAAAGAATGCGATTATAATCTTTTTCAATATTGGATATGCTGGTTTTAATTTCTAGAATTTGCGCATCAACCTGTGGTATTTTTGATTTTACATCATTATTTTCAACAGAAACTAAGGTCTGTCCGGAAATTACTTGATCTCCAACTTTTGCTTCGACATTTGTAATATATCCCATTGTTCGAGAAGAAACAGTAACGAAATCTTCTGCTTGGATTTTACCACTCACACTATTGAAAGATGCTTGGGCATCGTTTCCTACCTTTGCTATTTCAACTGCGATAGTTGGACGGGTATCTTCCGCTAATTTTGTCGGTTCCTTTTCTGCACAAGAAGCAAGAATAAAAATGAAAAAAGAATTGAGTAAAACGATTAAATTAATTCGTAGAAATTTCATTTTTTATTAATTTCATTTGATTTATCAATGGGATGAAATAATGTTCCTAAATAATTATTTTTCTAATGAAAATAAAATTAGAGCGTAGGCATTTTGATATTGGTAAATAGCCTCTTTATGATTCAGTTGCATTTGTGCCAATTTTGTTTCTGCATTCAAAATGTCAGTTGTTTTCTCCAGCCCCTCTTCATAACGATTTGTCTTTATTCTCAAAACCTCTTCTGATACGGCAATAGCTTTTTTCGTAAGCTCCATTCTGCTTTGTGCTTCTAGCAATTTGCTTTTCGCCAATTCAAACTCTAGATTATTTTGGGCATTCATTTGTTCTAAAACCATTTGATTCTTATTCAAATCTACCTCTGCTTTTTGTATGTCATTTTTATTTTTCTTTCCATCAAATAAAAGCCAAGACGCTTCAAGCCCGATAAGGTAACCTTGCTGGGCTTCCTTAAAATCCAAACTATTATTCAAGCCATAAGCAGCAAATGCATTCAGACGGGGATAATTCTTTTTTTGTAAAGAGCTGATCTGATATTTTTGTGCATCAATTTGATGTTGCATGGTCATCAGGTCAGAACGGTCAGTCGGTATTTCCTCCAATAAAATTTCCGATTTATCCTCAAATACCAATGTATTTTCAGGCTTGTATCGAGTACCTAAATCTTCCCCCATCAAAAAGGATAATTGGTCGGAAGCATTTAGGATATGTTGGTCTGTTTCAAATAGTTGCTGATCCAATTCACTAATTCTTAATTCCACAGTCATCACATCCGACTCCTGAACATAACCGGCTTCCAGATTATCCTTAGCTAGTTTTAAATTCGCTGTCGCCGTAGTTTTTGCTTCTCGCAACACTTCCAAAACTTCATAGGCAAATTGTAATTGCAGATATGTTTGAAAGACTTGATGTGCCAATACCTTTTGGGTTCGGACTTCCTTTTGTGCCATCGCATTTTTCTTGGCTATCAAGGCATCTTTCATAGCCTGCCTGTCCTTACTGATAATGGGCTGCCGAATCATCAGTTGTGTCTGAAGATTGGTAATGGAAGATGGTTTGTTCAATTTGTCAGGAGAAAAATCAGATTGCTCAATGGCTCCTTGTTGCAAAAGATTGCCGAAAGCCATCAAAGGCATATTGGTCAGAGAACCTACAACTTTGGCTTCTATTTGAGGCAAATACAAGGCTTTTATTTGTTCAATTTCCGTTTCTGTTGATAAAAAATCGTAGTGGGCAACTTTGTTAGAGAAATTGTTCGCTTTTGTCTTTTCAATTGCTTCTTCTAAACTCAAAGTGCTTCCTACATCAGCATCTTGGGCTTCTGTTAAAACAGAAAAAAATGAAGCGATTATAAAGAAAAGAGCTTTGGTTCTTAATTGTTGATGCATCTGCTAAATATTACATGATTATTGGAACTATTGAAAACAATAATTATGTGATTGGGGCAACCTGTTTTTAACAAAGGTAGGGGAAATTATGAATTTGGAATCATATATAAAAAACAATTGGGACAAACCTATGAAATTCTTAAAACCGAATTCCTCCGGCAATGCCGTTAGGAAACTACCAAATTGTGCCATTTGCCTTTTTTAGAAAGGATAATGTTTTTCTGACTAAGTGACTTACCCTGGTTCGGATAAGGAGTTTAAGGGAGTACAACGCCAAAAAAATAAGAACGTGCAACCATTTTTTCTTTTTTATTACTAGCTAAAGGTATGTTACATATATTTTTAATCTAAATCAGAAAAATGAATAAAATAACAAATTCATTATTGGGATGTGCATTCGCTACATTATTATATTCTTGCGAAGGAGGAACCACATTTACCAAAACAATTAATAATACTTCTTCGGAAACATTAACGGTCACTGTGCATAGTTCATTTGGATCAAATGTTGCTGAGGTGATAAATCCAAATGAAGAGAAACAGATTTATTGGGACGATAGGATGGGGAATTTTGTGGATGACACTTATACCTGCACCAATGAATTGGATTCAATAGGAGTAGTTGTTTCTAATGGAAAAATCCTCCTAAAGGATTTAATGGATTCCAATAATTGGGAAAGAGAGAGTAAGGGTGGTAGGAATTCAAGGGAAGATTGTACGATAATAATTTCAGATGAAGATTTGCAATAAGATATTTTTCAAAAAAGAAGCCGCATCATTATGATGCGGCTTCTTTTTTGAATCTATTTAAAACTCCACCCTGAACCTCAAATTAATCCTACGGGAAGTCAGATAATTCGGTACTGCGAATTGGGAACCATAGATGGTCTTAATCCAAGTATTGGAAGCTTGGTTACTTACTTTCAATAAATTAAACGCCTCAAGGCTCAACCATGAACCCCTAGCAAAACGCAAGGGATGTTTGGGTCTTCTTTCTTTCCATTTTTCATTCCACAATTTGACGGAGAAACCAATATCAACCCTGTGGTAAGCTGAAAAACGATAGGTGTTCCGAGGACCGATATTATTGTTCGGAATACCGAAAGGCCAACCCGTTCCGACAGTAAGGTTCAAGTGCATTTTGAAATTTTCATTCTTAGGCAAATGGTCTTGGAAGAAAACGGAAATACTCATCAATTGATCCGTCGGGCGGGGTACATCTTTCACGGCGATGGAATCCGAAGACCCGACTTCATATTTATAATGATCCACTCCATCGAATCTTTCCCTTGCTCTAAGGAAGGATAGATTGACCCAAGATTCCTCTCCGGGTACAAATTCCCCATTGATACGCAAATCCAATCCTGCCACATATCCGGCAGCATCATTCTCTCCGGAATAACGGATACGCACATTATCCAAATCATAGGAAACCACATCCCAAAGGTGTTTATAATATGCTTCCATAATAAAACGGAAAGGAACTTTTCCCGCTTTGAAATCCCAAGAATAACCACCTACGACATGGAAGGACTTTTGTGATTTCAAATCAGTATTTACCGTTCCATCCAATCTTCTCATTTCCCTATAAAAAGGAGATTGGATATAAACGCCTGTTGCGAAACGCAAGGCAATATCTTTTTTGCTCCTCGGCTTAAATAAAACCTGAGCCCGTGGGGAAGCAATGAATTCCTTATTCATATCCCAATATTGGGCACGGACACCATAAGTTATTTTTAATTCCATGCTATCCCTAGATTTTGTCCAAGTATCCTGTAGGAAAGCACTATAGCGATTGGAACTCAAATTGTTTTCTGTTTTAAGACTGGAAATCAGCCAGACATTTTGATCAGAATAGGGGAGAGAGTAACCCGCAGAATCCAAGCGTTCCCATTCATTCAATTTATCATTGATGGATTCATTTTGGTATTTTATACCCCATTGCAAAAAATGGGATCTGATCGTCGGTTCTACTTTATCCTTGGCTTCGGTAAGGTTAAAGGTCGGTTCTTCAAAACCCTTTGCGAATTCGATTCCGCCCTTGAATTCTACATTCGTAACATTACTTGTCAAATAATTCCTAGCGAATTGGTGCTGGGTTCCCGTTCCTAAAACGGCAACGATTTCACCATAATCATCACTTCCCAAATCGGATTCTATTTGACCAATCAAATAATCACCCAAAATATCAATCCTTTCATTTTCATCACTTTGGTAGGAGGACGCTAAGAATTTCAAATAAAGCGGATTTTCTCTATTTTCGGGAACATAAGATAAATTCAGACCGCCCATGTAAGTCGTGAAGTCATCCACTTCCTGCCCCTCGAAAACCGTAGTCAGGTTCAATGCGAAATCTATCAATCCAAAAGCGGTACTTCTTTCCGCAGGAATGAAATGGTATCTGCTTCGATTATAATTGCCAATGAATCCCAATTGTAATTCCCGAGTCAAATCAAAAGTAAAATAACCTTGTACATCTACGAAATTAGGACTGTATTCTCCCTTGGTGTCCAATGACCCCAAGATGTATTTTGTCGTTTTGTACCTTGTTCCCAGCAGATAACGGAACCGTCTGTAGCCGGTAGTGTCTTTTTTGAATTTCTTGCTGCCCTCCAAATGGGCTGTTCCGCCCAATAAACTCATTTCCGCAGAACCTTTGAAGTCAACCGGACGCTTATATTTAATATCCAAAACAGAAGACAATTTATCTCCATAACGGGCATCGAAACCACCAGAAGAAAAAGACAAATCCCGAATCAGATCCATGTTTGGAAATGTCAATCCCTCTTGCTGTCCCGCACGGATCAATTGGGGTCGGTAAACCTCAAAATCATTCACATAGACAAGATTTTCATCATAATTTCCTCCACGGACCGAATATTGGGAACTCAATGCACCTCCACCTTGTCCCGCAGTCACACCCAAACCAATACCCGGTAACATACTTTCGACACTCCCGGTAGAATTAGGTATGATCCTAAGGTTTTCAGCACTCTCCCTGACCATTCCTCCCGTTTCCATCGGTCGGTCGCCTACGGCAGTCGCTCCCTCACCCACAGTTTCGGCAAGGACAGACATTGTAATGTCCAGCTTTTGTCTCCGCCCCTCAGAAATTTTTTCTACTTGTATGATTTGAATGGTATGACCGATATAATCGAATACAATTTTGAGGTTTTTATCCGCCGGAACCTCCAATTCGTATAAACCACCTACTTCTGAGGTCGTACCCGCGGATTCCTTTTTTTGATTATAAACGGAAACGCCTATGAGTTCTTCACCCTCGTCATTCAGTATTTTGCCATAAATAGTAGCAGTTTTTTGGGCTGTAGCCCCAAAAACAAAGAAAAACAGAGTGATAGTAAGAATATTCTTCATGCCGATTGTTATAATAAAAATGCCTTAAAGAGAACAAGATGCGAAGATAATAGTATTAATAAAACTATTTTCCTAAAGTCTAATAATTGGCCAAAAACATTAGAACGAATAGATTGTTCAGAATTACTGGAAAATCCTAATTTTAACGAATAGGAAGCCATTAGAGAAATTAGTGGCGGAATTTTAAAAAACCACAGCTATCCCAAGAAATCCATAAAAGCCCCACAATATCTTTTCCCTTTCTTTTTCCCCGAAATAATATATTTGATTTTCCCTTTCTTCTTTTTGCTAAGACGAACCCTTTTGGAAAGATTATTAACCGTACCGGAATTGCCATCAAGGATTTGGATATGCTCAGGAATGTATTTTTTAAAAATATCCTTGTAATAAATAAAATGCGTACAACCCAAAACCATAGAATCAAATTTTGACCAATTGATTCCAGAAAATTTATACTTTAAATATAAGTCCAATTCATTAGAATTGAAATCAAAGTTTTCAGCGAATTGGACGAGTTCTTGTAAGGATAATTGTTCTACTAATTCTTTAGCATTTAATTTTTCAATAAGTTTCTCCAGTCTTTTTTCTCCAAGGGTAAGGTCTGTCGCACAAACAAGAATTTTATTTCCCTTACTTTTATCCACTGCCACTTTTACAGCCGGTTCCATTCCAATAATCGGGAAATCATATTTTTTGCGAAGAGATTTTATAGCAACACTTGTCGCCGTATTACAAGCAACAACCAAAGCTTTTATTTTATATGATTTATTAAGTTTATTAATCGCTTCGGAAACCAATTTTTTTATTTCTTTTTTTGATTTTGTTCCATAAGGTGTATTCGCTGTGTCGCCGAAGTAAATATATTCCTCATTGGGCATCAGTTGCAATGCTTCATGTAATACGGTCAAACCACCAGCACCGGAATCAAAAAAAACTATTTTCATAAATATTAAATATAATTAAAATTTTTGCTTGAAAAACATTTTATAAATCTAGAGGACTAAGAAGCCATTAGCGAAATTCGTGGCTAAATCATTCACGAATTACTTTTCTCCATTTCCATTAATAAACCCAATTTATAAAAATCAAATAATTTCAAATTTACAATGCCATTTTTCAATAGAAAATAAATCAGCGCTTTATACAATTTATAAAAATAAAATAAAATGAAATAAAATTTTTTCTTTTTTAAAT
>JAHDHJ010000136.1 GCA_020631375.1 Saprospiraceae bacterium
CGATGAAAACAATCCAATAGGTACTGAAGTATTGACTAATGCTATGGGTTGTGATTCTACTGTTTCTATCAACTTAGTATTCAGTGGCAATGTAAGTACAGGCACCGAAAGTTATATGGGTTGCCCTGGAGATGGTTATTCTGTTGTCGTAAATGGTATGACATATGATGAAAACAATCCTACTGGTACCGAAACTTTGGTAAATGCTATGGGTTGTGATTCTATCGTTACGATCAACTTAGTATTCAGTGGTGGTGTAAGTACAGGCAGTGAAAATTATATGGGCTGTGAAGGAGATGGATATTCTGTAGTTGTCAATGGTAACACTTATGATGAAACCAATCCAACAGGTACGGAAAATATGCTAACAACAACAGGTTGTGATTCTATCATTACCATTAATTTGGTCTTTGGAATGAATTCATCAGAAACGATTACCCATACAGGTTGCTCAGGTGATGGTTATGCAATAGCAGTCAATGGCGTTGTATATAATGAGTTAAATCCAACGGGTACAGAAATAATGATGAGTTCTACTGGCTGTGATAGTATTGTCGTAGTTGATTTGGCATTCAGTTCAGGGCTTGTAACAACTGTTGATAATATCACTCCTTCTACAGGGGCTGATGGTGCTATCGATGTAACAACTATTGGAGGTACTACTCCATACACTTATGCTTGGAGTAATGGAGCAACTACTGAAGATATTTCCGGTCTTGCTGTAGGGGATTATACACTTACAGTAACAGATGCTGCTGGTTGTATCCTGATTCTAGGACCGGTCAATGTACCGGCGCCGGTTGCTACACATGAAATCAATGATTTATCATTGTTCAATGTGTATCCGAATCCAACATCTAATTATGTGAATATTGACTTGGAATTCGATAATGCAAAAGACGTGAGAATTGAAATTACCAATGCTCTAGGTCAAGTTCTTTATAACAATAGTTATGATAGCGTGACTCGTTCTTCTTACAGAATCGATACAAATACATTGGCTTCGGGTATGTATTTCGTTAGGATTATTACTCCTGATGACAATGCCCAAGCAATGGAAAAACTTGTCATCAAGCGATAAGTTATCCTAATATTCTTTATCGAGCGGCTGCCTTTATCATAAGGGCAGCCGCTCTTTTTTGTCTATATAAAAGGAGGAAAATAATATTAACAAATAATTGGATTGGTAATTTAAAAAATATTACCTTGCATATGTTTAAGAATGATGTATAAATAAATGTACAAAAATTGGCGCAGGATTTTTTGTGGATAACAAGGCAAAAAACGTAGGTGATGCAGCGCATCAACGAGGCTTTTTAACGCAGTTAATTGCAAAAAAAACAAGCCAAGATTGGATATTTATTTGTTCGCCGTTCCTTAGGGTAATTGTGTTATGAATCAAGTGTTTTGGATTGAGTTTTTGTTAGATTATTTCATGTATTTTTCCCGCCTTACTTAATTTCGTTTTACTTTATTTAATATTATTTTTATTATGAACATTTTTGTAGCTAAGCTTGATTACAACACGACTTCTGACACTGTCAGAGATGCTTTTTCCGAGTTCGGTGAAGTATCTGAAGTCAAAATTATCATGGATCGAGAAACCGGTAGATCCAAAGGATTCGGGTTCGTCGAAATGCCTGATGATGAAGCAGGATGGAATGCCATCAATAATCTAAACGGTGTAGAATTAGACGGAAGGGAAATTTTGGTCAAAAAATCTGAACCAAGAGAGAATAATAACCGTGGAAGAGACAATAACCGTGGCGGCGGTGGTGGTTACGGCGGCGGCGGCGGAAACCGCAGACGCTTTAGCAGAGATAACAACAGAGGAGACAGTAGAGATAGTCGTGACAGCAGAGGTGGAAATCGTTATGACCGTGATAGCAGAGACAGTAGAGATAACAGATTCAATAGAAACGATAACAATCGTTGGTAAATTGGATAACCTTATAAAATAAGATACGGGCAAAAGATTTGATTCTTTTGCCCGTTTTTTATTCTGTCTTGGGTGCATTTCAAAATGTCGTTCTTCTTCTGGAATAGTGGAATTGTACTAGAGTTGTCGCTCCTCCGGAGCGACAACATGAATTGCACCCTCTGTCTTTGTCTAAAAAATTTCTAATCCAAATTTTGATTAGATAAATCACTTCCTTTGCATTTTACTTGCACTTTATATTCAACTATTTTTTTGAAATAATTTCTTTACCCCAAAAATCAATAATCCGCCAAAAAATAAAATAACTGCAATTCCTGAAATTTTGGATAAAACCGGGCTTAAAAAAGCTTCTTCGCTTCCGGCAGTTGTGAAAATATTAATCCCTAAGAATATAAATAGGATTGAAAGCCCTATACCTAAAAATGATTTTGTTTTTCCCATATTGTTTTTCATTTTAAAAATTTCTAATCCAAATCCGGGTCTTGCTTAGGTAAATTACTCCCTCTGTATTTTACTTGTACTTTATATCTTCCGTCTATCGATTGTACCATCGGCAAAAGAATAGTTTCCATTAATTTTTCCGCTTCCTTTTTTGAACGTTCGAATACGTTACTTTCCAAAGCATCTTTTCTGAATTCCCTTCTTAATAAATTAAAATTATTATTAAAATCCTCATTGCTCAATTCCCGCATCCAGCCCACATCCAGTTTATCTACCTTTGGAAACACTTCATGTGAAAGGATTTTTGGTGCAGGTAATGTTACGATAACTTTCTTATTTTTAGTATCTGTTTTCAATTCGAAAAACTCATCTATTTTGAAACCGACTTTCATTACACTTATTGCTGTAATTTCAATATCTGTTGAAGAAACGGTATAGCCCCAAACTTTGGTTGCCACTTCTTTGGACAAACCTTTTTTGTCCCTGACTTCTATCGTCGCCAATTCGGCAATTACCCGTTCCATCCTTTCCTCCAGAATACCTTCCGAATTTTTGAAATCCTGAATGACAGCACTTTGCTCCAAGCGCTTGACCATTGGTTTCAAGCCCTCTTCCATCGCTACGGAACAAGGGGAATAGACCTTTTTTCCTTTGACATACAATGTCCCTTTATTATTTTTGACCAATGTAGTAATGACATGATTGACTAGAAAGCAAGTATATTTCGAAGCGACCTCATTCAGGACATCCACCGCATTGGAAGCATCACTTTCGTACCATTTTTCATATTCACCGGCTCCTTCATCCCGCAATTGCATAACATCGTGATAATATAAATCCTTGAGGTAATTATGGTGTTTGCGATATTCTATCTCCACTTTAGCCATCAATGTATCCGGTAAATCCATTCGCTTGGCGACATGTCTCAACAAGTCCATATTGAGCTGATAAACCATTTTATTAAAATCCCTACGATACATCGGAGGATTGGATAGGACTTTCATTACTTCCACATCTTCTACGGTGGTTTCATATTCCTTAGGAATATAATTCACCTGCATTTCTTTGGGTACGTTTATTGTCGTAGCTCCTTCTCCTATATTAAAATTGGGATCGTAATCCTCAAGCGTATTTCCACTGAATTTCTTCCAAATGATAACGACAGCTATTCCTAACAACAATAGCAATATGACCAATTTAAAAAATGTCTGTCCTTTTTCTGGTATGTCCATGATTAGATTTTTTCTTTAGACGGAATAATCTCCTTTGGTCAATGTTCGGGATATATCCTACCCTCTTTTTCTGCCTGCAACCTCTTTTTATAAGCTTCGGGATTTGCCTTTCTATCATAACGGACATTTTCCCAGTCGAAAGGCACCATTAATTGTCCCCAATATGTCATAGGGAAATCCGTCCCTTCCGGCAATCCGATATGATCATGTTCCATCACGACCTGTTCAGGAAGAAAACGGGTTCCCAATAATATATCCCAAAATACTACATTGTTGCCATAATTACTGTTCGATTCCGGAATATCTATGGAATGATGCCAACGATGTAAATCCGAAGTGGCAAAAATCCAATTGAAAATACCGCAACGCATCCTAATATTGCAATGTTGTAATTGGCCGTTGACGGCAACGAAAATCGAAAACATCAATAATGCCTCATTATTGATCCCTAATGTCCAAAGTATAATCATCTGCATTCCGAATGTGAAGAATATCTGTATGGGATGCGCTCGGTTGGAAGCAATAACATATAATTCTTTCGGACTATGGTGCACTGCATGATAAGGCCAAATCGAGGGCATTTCATGCAATGCCCTATGCAATATATAATATCCCATATCTCCCAAATGTATTGCCAGAATCATCTGAAAAAACAAATGCCAATGATGCGGCCAAAGGTCAAAGCCTACATGATTGGAAATATATTGGGCAACTGCCAAGAAAAGTGCAGCCAAAGTCGCCTTGAAGAGCATGGGAGGAACTATCGAAGTCACCAAAAGATGGATGAGATCCGTTTTCAAGACTTTCCATTCGGGTCGCCATTGCTTGTGTTCGGGATAGATATATTCCATGAATACGATCAATAATGCTGTACCCAATGATACCGAACTGACAATGAGCAAATCGTTTATCCCTGCTCCAATCATCCATATTCCCAGGAAAATAGGAACGAAAAGGATTAAGGGATACAAGCTATAATCCAGTATCGTTTTTCCGAAATTTTGTTCTTTCTCTAAAGCGTCATCCATTTAATTAGATCTATCTCGTGATAATGACCATACAACTAGACAAAATGAAAAACCTAGCCGTGCGAGTGTGTTTGCCCACCTCGCACAAGGTCTAATAATTGGCGTATTATCAAGTGAACAAACACCTGACAAGGCGGTTTCCTTTTACAAAAATGTCTAGTTGTCTGAATAATGACTGCAAATTTAGGAAATATTGGGCTTTGGAAGTTGTTTGACATTCTTAAATCTGATTATTTTTCCTTTAAAATGGAAATAATATCCTCAATTAACTTTTTCCCATCATTAGAAAGTCCGTCCAAAATTTTCGGATTTTCTTGTGAACGTACTGCAAGTACAAAATTCTCTGCCAATATCTCATCTGGATGTAAAATATAATTCGTGTTTTGGGTAATTTTATTGTATAGGTCCGGAAGTTGTTCTTCAGTAAAGAAATCATTTTCATTTATCCCTATTTCATTAGCATTAAAATGGCAATAAAAAAAACGCAATTCAAAATTATCAAAATATCTTTTACTTTCGTTTTGTTCATATTGTAACAAAGGGAAAATCCATTGTTCTCCTTTTGGTGTATTGCATAAAATAAACCATTTATTATCCAATCCGTCGGGATTCAGAATCATATTCTCTTTTATTCTCAAAGGAATATTTATTTTGGGATTTTGGATTCCATTCGGTTTATTTGTAAAATGAATCGTGGAATATAATTTCTTCTTTTTCTCTTTTTGGTATCTGGAATAAATATGAAAAATCTCATGTATCATAATATCCATAAATAATCCTTCATTAAATCGATCCAACATATCCGAGGGAATAACGATAGAATTTTCCCTAGTATAAAAAACACTTTTTCCGAAATGATTAGGCTTTATTTTAATTAGATTTATTTTCCCTTGTATTATTCCAGGATTTATTTTATTCAACAATCCATCGATATGATTAAATATTCTATTGATTTTATTTTTATCGTTCCCGTCAAAATCCAGCACACTACCTTTCAGTGATTCCTTATAAAAATCCAATCCCGATTCTCTAGAATCAAATTCTTTTCCTGTTTGTAATTCAATATCATTTAGCTGAATGTCATCAAAGAAACCCTCTTTGGTATCTTTAATGATTAATTTTTTTCCCTCTTTTTTGTTTGTAAATAAAACGTGTTCATTTGCCTCTATTTTTTCATTGGAACAATAAAAAAATATTAAGGGAAATATTGTTAGTAATAAAATAAGATAGGCATATTGCCCCATATTAAAAACATTGCTTATCTTTCCATTATTTACATTCATATTCCTTATTATTAAATGAGTATCGAAGATATAAATATAAAATCTATTTTACTTTTCTACATCTTTTTTTTGTTATTCATCTCATGCCAAGGAAACGAAAAAGAATCCGAATTCAATTTAATTGAAAATTCAAAAATTGCACAAGTAAACAAAACAAATATCATTATATTTTACATTGATGACCTCGGTTTCCAACCTGAATGCTACGGAGGGAATTTAGCTCCTACTCCGAATATAAACCAGCTCGCTAAAAATGGTGTTTTATTTACAAACGGCTATGTTTCATCGCCTGTTTGCAGTCCTAGTAGGGTTGCTTTATTGACAGGAAAATATCAAGCAAGAACCGGACATGATGCCAATACGATGATTGATGGTCAGGAAATGAGTTCTACATATAAGACGATACCCGAACTCATTAAGCCACTTGGATATGTTTCGGGTATTATTGGAAAATGGCATTTGGGACATTTTAATGAAACGCAATTACCTACTCAAAGAGGCTTTGATTTTTTCATAGGAAACAGCGGGAATATAAATAGCAAAATTCATTCTTATTATAAGAATAATGAAAGAATAGAAAACATTGCAGGGCATCCGATCACTTCCGAAAGATGGGCAAATGAGGCTGTTCAATTCATAGAAAACAATAAGGATAAACCTTATTTTCTTTATCTTCCTTTCCATGCTGTGCATAATCCTATGAAAGCGAAAAAAACTAGTCTTGATAAATATAAAGACAAGGAAGATTTTAATCTTAGAAAATTATCTGCTGTCCTTGACGAATTGGATCAAGCCATAGGAAGGGTAATGGAAAAAGTAAGGAAAGAAAAACAAGAGGAAAATACTTTGATTTTTTTCATTAGTGATAATGGTCCTAATAAATTTGTCAAAGCAAATATGAATGGAGGACTTAGAGGACATAAATGGCAGCTTTGGGAAGGTGGCATTCGGATTCCTTATATAGTACAATGGAAAGGAAAAATAAAACCGAATCAAATCATGCACTCGCCTGTCATTCAAACGGATGTTCTTCCTACAATTTTGGATGCTGTCGGTTATGATACTATTAATAAAAATAATTTCGATGGTTGGAATTTATTGCCTATGTTGGAAAATAGAATTGATTCCCTGGAACGTGAGCATTTATTTTGGAGATTCGGTAATCAATATGCTATTAGAAAGGGCGATTGGAAATTGGTGAAAGTCTATCAGAATGAAAAAAAACCTAGCTTAATCAATCTTAAAAATGACAAGGGTGAAAAAAATAATCTTTATGATAAATATCCGGATATTGCAAGGGAATTACAACGTGATTGGGATACTTGGAATGAAAGTATGTTGCCGCCCCGTTGGGTGGATGAACGATGGAATTTCAATAGTGAATAATGAATAATGAATAATGAATAATGAATAATGAATAATTATGGAAATTAGAATTAGGGAAAAGAAAAGTGTTTATTTTCTTCAAATTTTATTTGGTTTGTTAGGAGGATTGCTTTTTTATTTTTTCCTTCTTGACTCCGGTTTTTTTGAAGAAGAATTTGAAGTTCCTTTTTTATATTTCATCTGTTTTATATTTGGAGGTATCGGCATTTTGCTTTGCTTTGCTTTTTTGGATGGTATTTTTAGGTTACTTTACCCTAAGGAGGGACTAATCATTAACAAGGAGGGAATTAGTTGTAAAACAAATGGTCAATCCATACATACAATTCATTGGAAAGAGATTAAGGACTTACAAATCAATGGAGAAAACATCCTTAGCATTGAGTTTGTTTCTGCACAAAATCATACTAAAAGATTAAATATTTCCCTCAGGTTTTTTATTTTTATTTATAACAAAACATATCAGGGAAACCCTAAAAATGTTCTTGATATTCGTTTAGAAGATTTAGTTATAAGGGATATGGAAATTTTTCACGTAGATATTGAAAAAATAAAATCTATCTATTTAAATAAAGAAAACAGTAAACATTTAAAAACAGAAATAAAAAAGAATATTTAAAGAATTAAATCTTCAATCTCGCTTCTGGTGTAATTTCCTGACCTACGAATTCTTTTTTCAAGTATTTTCGATAGCCTGTTACTGCTATCATTGCAGCGTTATCCGTACAGTATTCTAACTTGGGAATATAGGTTTTCCACCCTCTTTTCCCGCCCTCGGTTTCTATCGCATTCCGTAAACCGGAATTGGCGGAAACGCCACCTGCTACGGCGACTTCTTTTATTCCAGTTTCTTCAGTAGCTTTTATTATTTTAATCATTAATGATTTAATAATAGCCGACTGGACGGAAGCACAAATATCGTTCAGATTTTCTTGTATAAAATCCGGATTTGTTTTGATTTGTTTTTTTAAAAAATATAGAATGGATGTTTTTAATCCACTGAAACTAAAATCCAGATTCGGTAGATTCGGTTCGGCAAAAGAAAATATCGCTTCTCCTTTTTTAGCCAATTTATCTATCACCGGTCCGGCCGGATAATCCAAACCCAATAATTTTCCTGTTTTATCAAATGCTTCTCCGGCAGCATCGTCGATGGTTGTTCCCAAAACTTCCATATCCAAATAATCATTCACTTTCACGATTTGGGTATGTCCACCAGAAACGGTAAGGCAGAGGAATGGAAAATCCGGCTTTGGGTCTTCTGCAAAATGCGCCAAAACATGTGCTTGCATATGATTGACTTCTATCATTGGAATATCCAAACTCAATGCAAATGCCTTAGCGAATGAAACGCCAACCAATAGGGATCCCATCAGACCGGGACCTCGGGTAAAGGCAATCGCACTGATTTCATTTTTGGAAATTCCCGCTTTCTTAATCGCCAAATCGACAACAGGAATAATATTTTGCTGATGGGCACGGGATGCCACTTCCGGCACTACCCCACCGTATTCCTTATGGGCTTCTTGGGTTGCCGTGATATTACTCAATATGTTTCCATCCTGCAAAATAGAAGCTGAAGTATCATCGCAAGATGATTCGATTCCCAATATGTTTATTTTCATTTTATTGAATTATATAGATCTTCTTACTATCGCTAATCGCATATTACACAATACAAAAATATCCTAAATTTCGTTTCAAAACACCTTAATAGGGATATAATCATCATTTTTGAAGAACTATTCAAAACAAAGGGATTTGCTTATGGAAATTCCGCATATTTTACATAGTTTTAGTTTATCTTAGCTTGGCAAATTAAAAACTACTTATCATGGCTCAAAATTCTTCGGCTAAAACGACAACCCAAAACAACAGGGACAATAAGACTTCGGTGATTGCCAACGGTACTGTAATCAAAGGGAATTTCAAAGCAAATGATAATCTGAGGATTGATGGAACGATAGAGGGCGACGTTACTTGCGATAAAAGATTGGTCATAGGTGCTACCGGTTTTATCAAAGGTAAAATCACTGCTGCCGAAATTTCCGTAGAAGGGAAAATTGAGGGGGATGCAATTAGTAAAGGAGTCGCCAGTCTTGGAAATACAAGTAAATTTATTGGCGTATTAAGCGCCGTTACTTTGGAAGTTGCCGAAGGGGCTATTTTCAATGGTAATTTTAAAGTTGAAAAAAAGTAAATTCCTAATTTAGGTTTCCACCAATAAAAAAGAGCAGCCTTTGGCTGCTCTTTTTTATTGGTATTTTTCTTTTTAATTCAATTGCTCGCTTTGGATATTTGCAATACTATTCCGAGGAGTATCTTCTTCTTTTTTCTTGTTTCTCCACCATAAATAACCAATGGTCCCCACCAATAAATATGGCATAGCGAAGAGTACAAAAATTCCTAAATTCAAACCGATGACATCACTCTGTTCTGCGGTCGCCTTACACATGGCACATTGTGCTTCTGCACTTATGCTAAAAAAAAGAGTGGATATTATTGTAAATAAAATTGTATGTTTTTTCATCTTCCTATTATTGTAAGACAAAGATACGAATTAGTTTGCCAATGAATTTTTATTTAACAATCAAGGGTACACCAAAACGTCGTTATTCTTCTGTTATAGTGCAATCAATAATAAGGCATTAACATCAAATAACAAATTGGTCCAGAAATCGCCACATATAGCCAAATTGGGAAAACCCATTTTGCCATTTTCCTATGTTTTTCCACTTGCCCGGTGTAGCCTCTGATAAAAGTAAAAAGGATAAAGGGAAAAATCAATCCAGCCAATATAATATGGGTGATTAAGAAAATGAAATAAACTGTTCTCATTGCTCCTTCCCCTCCGTATTTTACCGGTTCGCTCGTAAAATGGTATGTTACATATGATAATAAGAATAGCACGGAAAAAAACATTGCCACATAAATTGACCGTTGATGGTTTTTTACATCTTTTTTCTTAATAAAAATAATAGCGAATATTAATGAAATGGCTACCAGTACATTCATTGATGAATGGAAAGCTGGTAGAAACCCTAAATCAACTCCTTCCGGCAATGCAATTCTAAACATAGGATTACCCATTGACAATAATAAACCGAAAACTACTACTGTCAATACCCAAGCAATCTTATTTAATTTTTTTGCTTTTTCTAAATCAGCCATTTTTATTATTTTTCTTTTTCAGGTTCAAAAATAATTTCCGCTTTCGGTGGTCTAGGCATTATCAAAGACATTGTTGTAATCATACGATTGACCATCGTAGTATCTTGGGAATAATAATTCCTTACTGTCATACTTGTGTCTATTAATGCAAATTGTTCAGAGACTTCCCCCCTTTCCTTTTCTTTAAATCCATTATGATAATCTTCGTCATTGATGTAAGACCATTTATTAATATCAATTCCATATTGATTCGCATAAGAATTAAAATCGAAAGAAGTATCACGGACGGAAGTATTCACGGTTAGGAATAATACACCGGCGTTTTCCGTAAATTGGTCATATACATACCTCATCATGCCGATTGTATTTTCTTCCTCATCGTCTTCATTCCTAAAACCGACTATGGTCAAGGCTTTAGCGTATTTATCTTGGGATATTTTTTCTCCGTCCACATTCTTATTATCAAAAGTTGGCATTTTACCATAGTCCTTTAAATCCGCCATATAGCCCCTGTAAACATTCGCTCCCGAATTTAGGAAAAGCCATGAACCCAGTGGTAAAACGACTAGAAACAATAGTAGGGCTAATTTGGTAATGATTTTTTTAATTTTACTTGGTTCTTCCATTAGCTATAAGTAGATGACTAGATATTTAGATATAGAGATTTTCAGATAAACATTGCTTACCATAATCTTATGATAGCATTACTATTGGATTATTTTTGTCGAATTACTTAAAACTCTATTATGAATATTTTTAGCTCAATATGAATATAAAAAGGCGAGATGAAACACCTCGCCTTTTTATATTCAATAACCTAAAGTATTTCTTGAATGATTAATGCCCACCGCCATCGTGGCCATGACCATCTTTTGCATCATGTTCATGTCCGGCATCCGAGTCATGGCTATGTCCGTCCTTTGCATCATGTGCATCACCATGTCCAGAATCTGAATCGTGATTATGTCCGTCTTTTGCATCATGTTCACCATGTCCGGAATCTGAATCGTGACCATGTCCA
>JAHDHJ010000137.1 GCA_020631375.1 Saprospiraceae bacterium
AATGGAATTCCTTTTGTGGTAACTAAATAATTTATTTTTCCTTCTAAATTATTTGTAGTAAATTCATTTTCTATTTGAATAAGTAAATTTTCAAGTTCTGTAAAACTACATGTTTCATTTATTGTAGTTTGGACTCTAATAATATTCTCTTCAGGAATATTTCTTTCTTGTTGAAAATATTCTCCTATTTCAATTGATGCCGGACTATTTTCATTTATAATAACTGCTACGTCATTATGATTTTGTGATTGGGTGAAAACAATAAATAATAAATTCATTGTTAAAATAAAAAGCGTCTTTTTCATTTTAATTTGTTTTGTTATGAAATTAATTAAAATTCAAAACAAAAAACAATAGTAAGCCAGAGCTGATTCTAAGCAATTAGAATAGCTAAATATTAGGGTTTATTCCGTAATAAATTACAGAATAAAATTCCTAGAAAATTAACCTTAAAAAATTAATGTGCAAAATGATTAAATACCTACTGTAATTTTGTTCTGAATGATTGAGTAGAATTTCACATCATAAATGGAGTGTTGGTTTTTATTTATTTATTTATTTATTTATTTATTTTCGTTCACTATTGATAATTAAACTATAGAAATGTCCCTTTGTTTTTCATTAACATTTCCTTAACGTTCGTTGTTTTGTATTTTATTCCGAACTATATTATTCAAGTTAATTTCCGCAAATTCAATCACTAACTACTTTCAAGGTGTTTTTGACAAACCTAGCCTTTTCCAATAATTTTTCCTCATTAGAATCAACGACTGTAACGTGTCCCATTTTCCGATAAGGTTTGGTTATGTCCTTTCCATAAATGTGGATTTTGACACCTTCCAAAGCTAGGCATTCATTCACTCCGACATACTTTACATTTCCAGTATGATCAGGGTCGCCCAAAAGATTAAGCATGATAGCTGGTGAAGTCATTTCCGTACTCCCAAGCGGAACATCATATAATGCCCTTATCAATTGTGCATATTGAGAAGTCATACAGGCATCTATAGTGTGGTGTCCGCTATTGTGTGGGCGGGGAGCAACTTCATTGATTAATATTTCTCCTTGGGGAGTCAAAAACATTTCAACTGCCAACAAACCACATGCACCATATGCTTCTATGGTTTTTATTGCCAATTCCCTTGCGGACTCTTCCTCTTCCTTTGTAATCCTTGCTGGTGACATTAGGTATTCCACCAGATTGGCTTCTTCGCTGAACACCATTTCCACGGTTGGATAAACAGCCGTTTCTCCACTTTCATTCCTCACCACTATCACTCCTAATTCCTTTTCGATTTCTACTAAATCCTCAATAACGGAAGCAGTATCCAT
This sequence comes from Saprospiraceae bacterium, assembly GCA_020631375.1. Lineage (GTDB taxonomy): Bacteria > Bacteroidota > Bacteroidia > Chitinophagales > Saprospiraceae > JAHDCE01. Next base: position 1,333 of record JAHDHJ010000137.1, read on the forward strand.
CAACTTATTTTCAAGGTCATTTTCATTTTTTATAACTGCCACACCCTTACCATCATATCCTCCGGATCTTGCTTTCTGAACAAAGGGCAATCGGATTTCTTGCTTATCGATCTTATTCAGAATATCATTTTTATTTTCTGCCAAAATAAATGCGGAAGTAGGCAAATCATGTTCTTCATAAAAAGCCTTTTGCAATCCCTTATCTTTAATGATATCCAAGACACTAGGAGAGGGATGTATCGTTTTGCCTTCTTTTTGCAATTGATGCAATGCCTCTGTATTTACGGACTCTATTTCTATGGTAATGATGTCGCAGGATTGCCCGAAAGCATAAACATCATCGTAATCCTTAAAGTCTCCCTCTTCAAAAAAAGGACAGACCTTTCCTGCCGGAAAGTCTTTGGACTTATCTAAAAAACGAAGTGGAACATCCCAATTCTGAGCCGCAAGTGCAGTCATTTTGCCTAATTGTCCACCGCCTAAAATTCCTATAGTTTTCTTAAACATTGCTTTGTATTTGGCTTTTCAACACGAAGTAAGTAATTTTTGATTTGGAAAAGAAAAAACACTCTATTGTATTATGCATAAATTTGGAATTCCTCTTATCTGTTTCTTTTTTGTTAAGCTATTTTATTCCTGCTCGGGGGGTAATAATATCTCTAAGATAGAACCCATTCTCTATCAGAACAACTTTGAAATCCATCATAGATTAGTACACTATCTTAATGATACCTGCATTTTATATGTATTTGCAGATAGTGATGAATATGAATTATCCCTAACTGCTTTTTCTACCGAAAATAGCAATATCATACTAGCAGAGAAAAAAGTATCCATACGTAATAAAAACAAAATTCCTACCACTCTAAAATTCAAAGTTAGGGAGCCAAAATATGATTTGGAAATTATTATTAGGGAAGAAAATGGAAACAGGATATTCAGGGATGCATTCCTTGTGGATAAAACAGTTTCATCATCGAGTATTGAAATAAAAAATGAAGATGGGGATGAAGTTGTCAAACCTTATATTGACATTCTTTCCGAGCTCACTATTTCCCATCCGGAGGAAAAAACCTTATGGGTAAAATATTTTGAAAAGGAATTCAAATCTGCCGCTCCACCTTTCTCTAGCCAGGGTTATAAATTCAATCCTAACAAGAATTTCGCAGCAGCGATTCCTATTCCTAGTGGGGGAACGATCAAACTAGAGGGTGAGGGATTATATTTCATTCAAACAGATACCAGTTTTTATAATGGAATTTACATCAATGTTTTTGAAAACAAATTCCCTAGGATTTCATCTGCTCAACAAATGTTGGAAAGCACCAGATATATTATGAAATTGGATGAATATAAAACTGTTGCTGCTTCAGATAATGTTAAGGAAGCCATTGATAAATTCTGGTTGGGTAGAGCGCCGGATAAAGAATTTGCCAAGGAACTCATAAAGGTATTCTATACTCGAATCCAGATAGCTAATCGGGATTTTACGACTTATAAGGAGGGCTGGAAAACGGATCGGGGAATGCTGTATGTTATTTTTGGAGAACCTGATGAAATCAGCAAAAGACGGGGAAATGAAGTTTGGGGATATCGAGCTACCGACAAGCGGAATGGTGTAAGGTTTGAGTTCAAAAAAATCCATGGACAAACATTGCTCAAGCGGATGGAACAATTCAAAAGACCTTGGGATGTGGAGGTTTATGAATGGAGAAAAGGTCTGTTGAATGATTGACGCCAACTTAACACATTTACTACTCTACCCGATGGTTTTTATATTCAAGAACCCAACTCGCCTTTCAAGGTGTTTGTTCACCTTGAAATACTGTTCGGACGGAGTGTTTCAGGTGAACAAACACCTGAAACGGCAGTTATTTTAAAAACCATCGGGTAGAGTACACATTTACCCTAATTATTATACCAGAAAAAAATTGTATCAAAATACTTGCATTATAATGTGAACTTTCTTTAATTTTGTGTTGTAATTAGTAAACAGAGAACGTTTCGGTACAAACCAAAACGTTCTCATTTTTTATTCTCAACCTGCCCTACTCTAATTTCTAATAGAGGGATTCCTAGTAAAAATCTAGTATTAAACAGGAAGTGTCCATTCACTTGGCAGAGAGGAATTTGAAAGAACTTATAAAAGAATACAATATGTCTAAATATAGTTATATGTCACAGGAAGGTTATGATAAGCTGGTGGCAGAATTGGAACACTTAAGGACTGTGGGCAGAGCAGAGGCAGCACAAGCTATTGCGGAAGCAAGGGAAAAAGGGGATTTGTCAGAAAATGCTGAATACGATGCCGCTAAGGATGCCCAAGGGCTTCTAGAGCTTAAAATCAGCGAAATGGAGGCTGTAATGGTTAAGGCAAGGGTTTTGGATACAAGTGAATTAGATACTTCAAAAGTTGTTGTATTCACGACAGTAACGATTAAGAACCTAAAGGTCAATAAGGAAATGAAATACCAATTGGTTTCTGAAACGGAAGCTAATCTAAAGGAAAAGAAAATATCAGTTACTTCTCCGATAGGGAAAGGTTTGTTAGGAAAAAAAATTGGGGAAATAGCTGATATTACTACTCCTAATGGCGTAATTCAGTTTGAAATAATGAATATTGAATTAATATGATTCTATTTTGGAAATAAAATCCTAATTTTAGAGAATCAATAGTTGGCCCCGTAGTTCAAGGGATAGAATAGTGGTTTCCTAAACCATAGATCCAGGTTCGAGTCCTGGCGGAGCTACTGAAACCACGCTCTAGCCTATATGGTTAGGGCGTTTTTTCATATAATGATGTCCCGATTACTCCACATTCATACCCTAAAATACAAAGTAAAATAAAAGAACTCCATTCCAATTTTTGCTTTAGCCTACAAGGTGTTCAAGCAAACGATAAATCAATCCCATAAAGATTAAAATCACTGAAAATTTCATTGTTATTTCCAATGTTGTTTCCTTTTCTTTCTTGTAATCGTAATAATTGTTTTTCCTTTCCATATTATTTAGATGCAAAAAGAGGGTAAATTCCATACGGTTGGAAAAATTTTAACATTTTAAGCAAAAACAAAAAGGGTCGTGCATAATTGCACAACCCCTATATTCAGTATTATTAGTATAGTTAAAAAGCCTTATATTTCTTTTCTCAGCCTCGCTACGGATACGCCTAATTGTTCACGGTATTTGGCGACTGTACGCCTTGCGATATTATAGCCTCTTTCGCGTAGCAAGTTTTTCAATTTTTCATCTGACAATGGCTTACGTTTATTTTCATTACCGATAATATCCGTAAGGATTTTTTTCACTTCTAAAGTAGATACTTCTTCTCCTCCTTTCGTTTGTAAGGATTCTGAAAAGAAATCTTTTAATCTCTTTGTTCCGAATTCCGTTTGGACATATTTTGAATTGGCTACCCTAGAAACGGTAGAAATATCCAATCCTGTCATTTCTGCAATATCCTTTAGGATCATTGGGCGGAGCTTTCTCTGATCCCCTGTTAGAAAATAATCATATTGCAATTGGAGAATCGTGTACATTGTACGGTACATCGTTTCTTGTCTTTGCTTTATAGCATCTATAAACCATCTGGCAGAATCAATTTTCTGCTTGATGAACATCACCGCTTCCTTTTGTTGCTTGTTTGATTTCTTCCCTACTTTTTTGGTGTTGGAATAATTCTGCAACATATCCCTATAATGGTCATTCACCCTAAGTTCCGGTGCATTTCTGGAATTCAATTCTAATTCTAGTTCTCCGTCCCTGTTGGAAATTGTGAAATCAGGAACAATGTAGTGCATTGCTCTTGAATTGCTTCCGGATGAATAGCCGCTTGCGGGTTTAGGATTTAATTTTAATATTTCCTCAATGCCTTTTTTAAGTTGGCGTTCGTTTATATTTAATTGCCTTTGGAGGCGGGCATAGTGCTTTTTGGAAAATTCTGAAAAATGTTCTTCCACTATCCTTAATGCTAACCTAATCGAAGCCTTTTCTTCATAACTAAATTCATCCCCATCGTTTTTTCTTTGTAATTGCAAAGCCAAAGCTTCCTGCAAAGTCCTTGCTCCTATCCCCGGAGGATCCAACAACTGGATTCTCTTCAGAATAATTTCAATTTCTGCCTCATTGGAAAAAATATTTTGGGAAAACATCAAATCATCCACAATAGCCGAAGTTTCCCTCCTTAGATAACCATCATCATCTATACTTCCTATAACTTGTTCTGCTATCTTATAATCCCTTTCATCATCAAATCTCAATAAACCCAGCTGTTGTTCCAAATGTTCGTGGAAACTGTTTTCCACTGCCATTGGCATAGTCTTTTCCTCATCATCGGCAGAATAATTATTTACATTCAATTTATAACTGGAAATGTCATCCTCCATGTAGTCATTCAGATATTCATCCAATTCTACATTATCTTCCTTTATAGGCTCATATTCTTCTTCCTTATCAATTATACTTTCTCCTTTCTCATCTTTTTCTTCCTTAGCCATCAAATGCTCGTCATTACGCAAATCATCGTTCTCATTTTCATTCTCATTCTCATTCTCTTCCCCCTCGTCCAATGCTGGGTTAGCTTCTAACTCTTCTTTAATTCTCTGATCCAAAGTTGCTGTTGGAATCTGAAGCAATTTCATTAGTTGGATTTGCTGAGGGGAAAGCTTCTGTAACTGCCTTTGGCCTAAACTTTGCTTTATCATGGAAGAGGATTTTTAAAATTGTGTCTTTCGACAATGTCTGATTAACTGCTTATTATAATTTTTGATAGGTTTTAAAGAAAAGGTTTAATCAATTTTCATAACACATTGCTAAAAATACATATGTGTTAATTATTTTTCTTTTTATCAAAAATCATGCCACAAATATACAATCTTATTCAGATGAAGTCAAGTCCTTAACAAAACTTTGTATCAGATCTGCCTCAAATCCCTTTAAATAGGCGTATTTAAATAATTTATTTTTTCTTTTAAATAGTGAATTTTCTCTTAATATTTCATTTTTCCGTGTCAATAAAGCCAATAAAACCGCCTCATATTCGGCTTGTTCTATTTCTTTCATTCCTTTTTTTATACAATATTCTGATATTTGCCTTGATTTTAATTCCCGCCTGATTTTATTTCGACCCCATTTTTTCATTCTGAACTTACCCCTTGCGTAACTTCTCGCAAATCGTTCCTCATTCAGAAAGTCTTCACTGATAAGATCAGCCATTACATTTTCCAAATCCTCACCATATATTCCTAAGTCCAACAGCTTAGTCCTAACTTCTTTGTGACACCTATCTTGGTACGCACAATACTTTTGTAACTTATCAAGTGCATCTTCCTTGCTTGTATATGTTCTTTTTTTCTTATCCAAAAGTTAGAATTTCTTGTACTACTAAACAGATATTTATAGATATCGGTTCATAAAATATCATACCAATTCAAGATTAGAATAGGGTGGTTCGTACTTACACCGGAAAGAGGATTATTCACTATCCGGTTATGTTACCAACAGGTTATCAACAGATGTTAATAAGTTTTTTCTTCCAAAAAATAATTAACATAAAGCAAGGCACTGAATAAAATCAGTGCAACCGCCTGATGAAGTACGCCCAAGACCAATGGAGCACCACTTTGATAGTTGATAATTGTTAGCACCCCAAGGGCAAATTGAATAATTAACATAGTTATCAACATATAGTTTCCAATCCTCAATTTGCGTGGAATTTCGGCTTTTCGTAATTTGATGAATAACACTAATATCATGATAACCAACAAGTAAGCCGTAAAACGATGTGAAACCTGTATCCATGCCTTAGGCAAAGTGCTCACTTCATAATTCACAAAGTTATCCACAGCCATCTCTTTTTTATAGAATAATTGTTTCACGAGCCTATTCCCATTAACAAAAACGGGAAAATGCGGGTGTACTGTCCCTGCTTTTGTCCCCGCTACCAAGCCTCCTAAGAGAATTTGAAGTACTAATACACATGTTATCCACCAAGAATATCGGTGTACTTTAGGCAAATCTGGGCTTGGGACCTCCGGATGTTTCACGATGAGATAAGTCCACCATAAATATCCCAATAAAGCAGTCGCAATCACCAAATGAATGATAAGTTTAAATGCACTCACCCTTGTCCGAATGACTTCGGATGCAGCCTCCAAATCCCCTTTCTGCAAACCACTCAAAACCATTATCCAACCCATTACCGCTGCCATTGCCGCCAAGAGGACTACGATTGCCAATCTTGTGACAATCCTTTTTGAAAAATATTTTTTTGACAAGAAATAGAAGAATGGAATAATGAATATAAAACCCATTGCCCTTGCCCAAAAACGATGGAACCACTCCCAAAAGTAAATTTTCTTGAATTCACTAAGGTTTTCCGCTACCCCCCGGTAGTTATGCTGGTGTATGGCAGCAGCTTTGTATTTTTCAAATGCGATTTCCCAGCTTTTCTCTGTTAATGGAGGGAAAGTCCCCTTTACTACTTCCCATTCCGTAATAGACAGCCCTGAATCCGTTAAACGAGTGATTCCCCCAATCATTATCTGCCCTAGAACAAGGACAAATCCAACAAGCAGCCAATTGGCTATTATTCTCCGTCCCTTATTCTGAGCTTCTATATCATTCAAATATCCTGTTTGCTCTTTCATAAATCTTTATTTTAATTCAAGTTAGCTAAAAACGTAAATGGATGATAGACCATAGTTTTTATCAAACAAAACTTTATATGGATTATTATCAATAAACTTTGGGCTTTGTGGGCAAGTCTGCGATTTAGATTTAGCCTTTAAAAAATTAGTTAGGACTAGAACTTATTAAATTTCTCACTTCCCCTATTTTCACCAAATCATTTGATTCTACAAAAATGAATGAAAACAGAATCATTTTGTTTATTTGGTCATTTTATTTTCTATGGCAATCTATAATTAAAATTGATTATAAATAAAAAAAAATCCCTCATCATCAGTAGTGTTAATTCGTGGAAACAAATATTCATTATTTTTAGGTAAATATATATTCCACAATTAAGAAACTATTCTAACTTGATTCTAACATGTTAATTCCTTGTAAATTAATAATTAACATAGTTTTCAACAGCTTGTTAGTTTATTTTGCAGAGTATAAAAACCTTATTTGGGAAAAATTAATAAGTAATTTTATCTGGGGATAAGTTATGATCTAACCAACAATGCATTTGTTCATATATAATTTTACATAAATTGTTTTGTATTGATTGTTAGAAATTGTTTATAAACCATACTATTCCTAACTAGGGATTGAACAGATTTTGTTGAAATGAAATATTGGATTTAACTTGTAAATGAATGGTTTATATATTTGTATTAATAGAAGTGTTGGTATCTTGTTTTCCACAGAATTACCAATATGTTGTGGATTATTGTTGGTAGAAAGAAACCGGTGTGGAAAGACCGGATAATTGTAAATTTGAGGAACAAATATGGGATTTGCTATGGCGGGCAAAATTGCATAAAAGGAAATTGAATAAATAGCATATATAAATGTGTGGAAGGTTTTCAAACAGTATTTCAGAATCGAAATTGGAAAAATATTTTTCCAGGGTAAGATTGGATGAACTAATTCAAGCAAGTTATAATATTTGTCCTACGGATTCTTGCCTAGTTTTGAAAAATGAAATGCCATATGTTTTTTCTAAAATGTCTTGGGGATTTCTTCCCTTTGGAAAATCGGATGGCAATGTTTTAATCAATGCTAGAAGTGAAACCATTTTTGAAAAACCGAGTTTCAAACACAATGTCCAGGACAAAAGGTGTTTGGTTATAGCGGATTCTTTTTATGAATGGAAGAAAGTGGGTAAGGATAGAATGCCTTATAGGATTCATTTGAGAAATGATGAGATTATGGTTTTTGCGGGAATATATCATGAATGGATTTCTAATGGAAACCATTGTTCGGGTTTTGTGATTTTAACGAATCAGCCGAATAAGGAAATGAGCAAAATCCATAATAGAGCACCGGTAATTTTGGAAACCAAGGAAAAACAGATGGCTTGGATTTCTGATATTTCTTCTAAAAATATCTTGGAATTGACAGAACCGCTGGCGGATAATTCCCTACATATATATAAGGTGTCAAAAGCGGTAGGCAAGACTAGTAATAATTCCATAGATTTACATTGTGAATTACCTGAACAACCAACATTATTTTAGAAAATTATGAGAGTAGTTATCCAAAGGGTGAGTGAAGCATCTGTTACGATAAATGGAAAAATCAAATCCAAAATCGATTTGGGATTGTTGATATTATTAGGAATAGAAGAATCGGATGGAGATGAAGATATGGATTGGTTGTGTAGGAAAATCATGAATCTTCGGATTTTTAATGATGATAATGGAGTGATGAATAAATCTGTATTGGATGTAAATGGTGAGATTATCGTTGTGAGCCAATTTACTTTGCATGCCAGCACAAAAAAAGGAAACCGCCCTAGTTATCTTAGGGCTGCCAAACCTGATTTTGCAATACCGATGTATGAAAAATTCCTTTTGAAACTTGGAGAAACTACGGGTATAAAAGTGCAATCCGGTGAATTCGGTGCGGATATGAAAGTGAATCTATTGAATGACGGACCTGTTACCATATTGATGGATACTAAAAATAAGGAATAAGTTATGACAATTCGAGAAGCTCAGGAAATAGTGGATGAATGGATCAATACAATAGGTGTCCGATATTATAATGAATTGACGAATACTGCCGTTCTTATTGAAGAAGTGGGGGAAGTGGCACGATTGATGGCACGGATTTATGGTGAACAATCTTTCAAGACAAGGGAAAAAGAATTATCTGCCAAAGATGATTTGGCGGATGAAATGGCGGATGTGCTTTTTGTTTTGGTTTGTTTGGCTAACCAAACGGGCATTGATTTGACGGAAGCATTGAAAAAGAATTTGGACAAAAAAACGAATAGGGATAAGGAGCGTCATGCCAATAATGAAAAATTGAAATAAATTTTTCTATTGAAAAAAAATTATGGGACCATCTTTACAAGTAGCGAAATTCTTAGGTATTCCAATCAAACTGCATTGGACTTTTGTGCTAATGTTTCCTCTAGGATTTTATTTATTGGAAAGACCGGATATTGGACTAAGAGGACTTTTATTTTTTTCCATTCTTTTTTTATTAATCAGTTTATGTGTGATTTTGCATGAATATGGTCATGCACTTGCAGCAAAAAAATACGGTATAGAAACAAAGGATATAATTTTATCACCATTATTCGGAGTCGCTCGAATCGAAAAATTACCTGGCACCCCTTTTGGTGAATTTATAGTTGCCATAGCCGGACCATTTATGAATATTGTAATTGGTCTAATTTTATTGGTTTATTTATTTTTTGCAAGTCCTGGAACAATGACCATTTTCGGGAATGAATTTTATGATTCCATTATGTCAGGTGGAAGAACGATGAGTACTATTCCTAAAGATATTTCAATGTTGAATTTAACGATTACGATTTTGGCTTTCGTTAATTTGGGGTTGGTTTTATTTAATTTGATTCCCGCATTTCCAATGGATGGTGGTAGAATATTCAGAGCATTTTTGAATTCTTTTATGGATAAATTATCTGCTACAAAAATTGCAAGTTTTATAGGTCAAACCCTAGCAGTTATTATTTTTATTTTTTCGGCTTACTATGAACAATACGGTCTGGCACTTGTCGGATTTTTTATTTATTATATGGCGAGGTATGAATTAGGAATAGTGGAAAATGAAGCTTTCAGGTCTAAATTTAATTTATCTGAAATGGTTAGAACGTCCTTTACTAGATTATCTAATTTTTCTACTAAAACAGAAGTTTCGGAATTATTTTTGAAAGGATTGGAAAAGAATTTTTTAGTATTTGATTCCGATAATAAAATAATAGGAATTTTATCAAGGAACAATATGATTGATTGGATGTCTGATAAAAACGAACCATTAATGAATGATATTCAAAAATATATTAGAAAAGGTTTTCCCATGTTGGAGGTAGATATGAAAATAGATATTGCTTTGCAATTAATGTCTGATTTTAATTTATCATTTTTGCCCGTTGCACAAAATGGAGAATTTATAGGTGTAATAGAGAAGAGTAATATTTTTGAATTTTTGGATTTGCAAAAAAAGATAATG
>JAHDHJ010000138.1 GCA_020631375.1 Saprospiraceae bacterium
TCAGGTGAACAAACACCTGAAACGGCAGTTATTTTAAAAACCATCGGGTAAAGTATCTGATTCCAATATTAAATATGATTAAAATATTTTACTGAAAAACGAACCCTTTAAAAAAAAGAGAAGTAAAACTATATAGATTAACGATGAAATAGATATGAATAATACAAAATTAAATCCGGAGTGGTCGAAAGATTAGAACTATTAGAAAAAGATCTCAAAGATTTATTTGAAGGTAGAGTAATGGTGTTGAGGATTTTTCCTTTTGCAAGTGAAGGAACTTGTAAGAAATGGAAATATCCATTGGAAAATTCTAGTGAATTAAATCGATATTCTAATGCTACAGATGTGTCTGTGAATAGAATTGGTATGACGCTTTTTGAGACAGAGGGCAAGCCTGAAAAAATGGAAGATTATTTTCGTACGGCTTCTGGTTTACATGCGATGGTTGATAAAATCATTAATTTAAAAATAGTTAATCCGTTGAAAAAAATACAAGCAGGTTTGGCTAAAGCTTGGGATGAAGGTTGCGAGGTAGAATCTTTGAATGGAAGGATGATGAATCCGGGTATTATACGTTCATTCGAAGCAGATGACAATGGTGGTCTTCCCCCTCATATAGATACCTTGTATAAGGACTTACCGACTTGTAATGAATTTAAAAAAATGAAAAGCCAATTGGCTGCAAATCTATATCTGAGCACACCTAATGAAGGAGGGGAATTGGAGGTTTGGGATTTTACTCCTTCGACAGAAGAATTACAAAATTTATTTAGTGGAAATCATGATTTTATTGATAGGGAAAAGATTCCGGTAAAACCTATTTTGATTAAGCCTAGGATTGGAGAATTAGTTTTATTCCGTTCTAATTGTGTACATTCCGTTAGAGCAAGTAAGGGAGGAATGAGAACGGCTGCATCTTGTTTTATTGGATATTATGATGATGAATCACCATTGACTGTTTGGGCTTAGTAGTTAGTCAAGTTAATAGTGTCGGATGAATTTTAGTGAATTTTTAGTCTGAATAAGGCGAAGGTTCATGACTCTAGCCATAGCTAAAGGAGTGGTTCTTCAACGAAATACAGGCTAAAAAGATGCTGAAAGAACACGATATGATTAACTACTTAGAGAGGTATAGTGAAATTGCCGTTTAGCTATAAAATGAATAATTTATTTTTTATTGTTCAACCATGCCCGATATTTTTCGGGTATTTTTTTATTAAAAATCAGGTCAGAAATATCTTGGGGCATATTTTCTTTTTCCTTAATGACTCTACAAGGATTTCCTACGGCGATGGAATTGGATGGAATGTTTTTTGTTACCACAGAACCCGCACCGATAATTACATTGTCCCCAATATTTACCGCAGGTAAAATAATACTCCCTCCTCCTATCCAAACATGATTTCCGATAATTATCGGATCGGAAGAATCATGCAATAAAAAATTATCCAAATTATGGTTGGAAGAAATGATTTGTACACTGGGACCTAATTCTACATTCGAACCGAAATGGATTCCATTATTGGCTTGGATATAGGTGTTGAGATTGTCTCCGGGGTCGCACATGATTCCCTTAGTTATGTTTTGCGGATTAATGAGCCATGAAGTAAAATGTACTGGCCATTTGACCTTGCCATTTATTCTGAAAATCTTTTGGGGAATAAGGCATCTGAAAAACAATACATAATATTTGATATATCCATAACGGGGTCTATAATATTGAGGATAAAATAAATTAATAATTAACCCGAAAAATATATAATCCAGTTTGTCAATCCATGATGGATTTTTCATGCCATTTCTTTTTTCATTTTATTTAATAATAACATAAAATATGTCAATAATAATAAATAGCCTATTCCACTGAATATGGATAATAAGGAAACACAATATATTATATTTTGGTATGAATAGCCAATGTAAATGCTCAGCAAATTTATAATGAGGAAATAAATATTGAAAATGAACCCAATGTGGTTTTTGTCGGTGACAAGGATAATATGACTGATAGGACTGAACGAACTCCTAGCCAAAGCCAGAAAAGAAAGTATTAATGTAAATGGAATGAGGTTGTCCCAATTTTGGTTGAAAAAATAAGATAAAGCTAAAAGACCTAATGTATTAATTAGTATTAGGATTGCTGTCATTAATAGAATGTTGCTAAGGACGATTTTTTTTGTAAAATCAAATAATTTATTTTTTGATTGTAAATAAAGTTCGTTGGATTTTTGGAAATATACTTGGGAAATGGATGCGGAAATTAATAATAAAGGTGACATCAGAATTTTGATACTTAAAAAATATGCGCCTGCTTCTGCTTCATTGAAAAAATAAAGAATAAGAATGGGCATCGCATTGATGGAAAGTGCATTCGTAAGATTAGAAGGTAGTAAAAATTGTAAAAGTGAAATATTTTCTTTTACGCTTTTTTTTAATAATGCCGAATTAGGACGGATAATGTTTTTATAATTCGCATTGAAATAATAAAAAAAAGTGAGTAGGAATGCAATGACCGAACCGATGATTAATCCATTCGTCCGATAAAAATAAAATAAAATGAATTGAAAAAATATGGTGCTTATGGAAGTGATTATTTTGGCATTGGCGAGAAGCTTGAAATTTTTATATTTCGTGAGATATGCTTCAAATGTTTTGTTTTGGGCGAGTAAAACCGAAGAAAGCAAACTAAGCGTACACAAGGCAAAAGGAAAAAAATAGGAATCGAAAACATTGCTAAAAAAAATAAAAAACAAGAAAGCAATAAGTCCGAAAAAAAAAGAAAATCCGAGGATGGAAGATAATAAATTATCGCTCTCTTTTTTGTCGGGAATGATTACGATGCCATAATCTAATTGTAGCGTATAAACGACATGGATAATGCTGACAATACTCAAATAAGTTCCGAATAATCCGAAATCCTCGGCACCGTATAATTTTGCCAAAACCAAGGAGCCTATTACGCCGATAAATTGTGCAATGACCGTTCCCCGTAACATTTGTAAAATGTTTTTTTGGAAAAAAGTCAGATTAATATTTTTCAACGCATTTTTTATCATAGGCAAAAAGAAAGGTCCGGCTCTATTCTAAATCAGCACCCTCTTGCATTTTCCTAGCCGTTTCCGCCACGATTAATGCCTCAATGACAGGGCCGATATCTCCTGCTACGATTTTATCCAAATTATAAAGTGTAAGATTGATGCGGTGGTCGGTAACACGGTTTTGGGGCCAGTTGTAAGTCCTGATTTTATCAGACCTGTCTCCAGAACCCACCAAAGAACGCCTTGCTCCGGAAACCTTGGAATTATGGGCTTCTACTTGTTGCAGTCTGATTTTATCAATCAAACGGCCCATAGCGATTTCACGGTTCTTGATTTGTGAACGGCCATCCGTGCTTTCAGCCACGACTCCAGTGGGTAGGTGGGTGAAACGTACTCCGGATTCCGTTTTGTTTACGTGTTGTCCACCCGCACCACTTGCACGGAAAGTATCCGTTTTGAGGTCGGCTTTATTGATATTCACATCTTCCAGTTCCAATTTTGGCATCACTACGACCGTAGCCGCAGAAGTATGCACTCTTCCTTGGGATTCTGTTTTTGGGACACGTTGTACCCTATGGGCGCCTGATTCGAACTTCAGTTGTCCATAAACATTATTTCCCGAAACTTCCAATACCAATTTGTTATAGCCTCCGGATGTACCCTCGTTGATGGAAATTACTTCTACTTTCCATTTCTGCAAATCGAAATAGCGGCTATACATTCTATACAAGTCTCCGGCGAAAATACTAGCCTCGTCTCCACCTGCACCGGAACGGATTTCGAAGACCACATCCTTGTCGTCTTCAGGGTCTTTGGGAACGAGAAGTATCTTGATCTGTTCCTCCATTTCCACTTGCTTGGATTTGAGTTCGTCGAGTTCCATCTGAGCCATTTCCCTCATTTCCGGATCATCTTCCTTGAGCATTTCATTGGCTGTGGCAATATTTCCCATGAGATCCCGATACTCCAAGTAAACCTCCACTATTCCTTGTAAATCCTTGTATTCTTTGTTCACTTTTTTATAGCGATTCATGTCTCCGATTACAGAGGGATCGGAAAGTTGTTCTTCCACATAAACATATCGTTCATGAATCGCTTCTAACTTATCTAACATCGTTTTTAATTTTTCAGACTGCAAAATTAATAATATTCCTTGTATTATGGTGGTTGGGTGCCGGTCTTTCCATTATTTGGAAAAACGGTGGGTAGAGAAGCTAAAGAAATACTATGTTAGGATTAGAGACCATTTTGATGTTTTTTACTATAACCAAAGATTTATGGAATGAGTTCCAGTGTTGAATTAAGCCCTAAATTTTATAAACATAAGCCAAACCGAATTCAGAAAAATCGGCTTGGCCGAAATTGGCATTAATAAATGCTCCCAATCTTAGGTTGTGAGTAGGAAGATTTTTGGTATTGAATAAATAAACATTGAATCCGTATTTTGTGGTGAAATATTGTTTTGTGGTTTTGTCGTAACTCGAAGTGTTTTCAAATACTTCAAAATGTGTTTTGTAAAATGGTTTTGCAATATTCAATCCTCCTTGTATATCAATACTAAAATGACCGAATAGAAATTCCGTTCCAATGGAAAAAATAAGACTGGAAGAAGACCAGACAGGATTATCCGAATATTCCAATAAATTGTTTTCACGAATATAATTTCGATACGTTTCATAATAACGATAAGAAAAACCTCCTCTTAATAAAATATGTTTTTTGAATAATACGCCAAGGAATATTCCCGAAGTGGAAATCATTTGGAGTTTGCCTCCAATGGGTTTGGTAGGTCCGCCCAATTCATGGAAGCCTATTCCTTGGTTGGCAATAAAATAATAATGATATTCTTTTTTCTTTTTTTCTTTTTCTAAAATAGCGATGCGTTCGGAAATTCCTTTCGGATAAATTTGAAAAATAACACTTGCTAGTATTGAGTTTACGCCATAATTGGGCAATACGGTATGCCCGTTGGAAGAATGCCTGAATGTGATTCCTGTTTTTATTTTATATTTATTCCGTATTGAAAATGATTTATAAATGGAGGCATTGGCAGACCAATTCAAATGTGATCCGATATATAGGTTGTCAATATTGTTTTCCGCATTATATCTTTTCGTGTGGTAAGTTATTCCTGTTCCCAATTTAAAATGAACGCCTTTTTTCGGATTTTTAGATGTCGGGATAAGAAAGAAAGGAACGAGGGATATTTCCGAACCAAAAATATCTTTATTCCCTAATGAATTATATCCAAGGCTTATGCCCAATTCCGGATAATTATAAAATTCTCCCCAAGCGTGATTTCCATTGCTCAAAAAACCAAAATGGAGATGTACTCCTAAATTTGCATTCGTACTGGGATGGCTGGAAGTGTTCGGTATTATTTTTCCTCCTTGTAATTCCGTAGCGATATAAAACGAAGTGTTATTTCTTTCTGTTTGGGAAAAAAGTAATACTGGAAATAAAAATAAAATAATTATGCTTCGTGTCATTTATTATTTAGCCATTGTTTTAGATGCTTCCGTTTCCATAAATATAATAATTAATTGTCATTTATCCTGTTTGTAGGCATTTTGGGTGCATTTCAAAATGTCGTTATTCTTCTGTCATGGTGGAATTGTGGTAGAGTTGTCACTCCGCAAGAGCGACAAAATGGATTGCACCCGATTTAATTATGCTTGGATTCAATTAATGAAAAAAATCAAGCCAATTGCACCCCACTTTCCTTGGCTGATTTCAAATCCGTATAAACATAATAAAAAGTAATGACGAGGGAAATTGCCAAGTAGGCAATAAGGATAAAGCTGCCATAAGGAATTGAATTGTCCAAATCATACCATCCGCCCATTTTATAAATGAGGAAAAGGCCGATGAAAAATTTAATTAATTCAGTTACTCCTGCGTATGGATTTCGATCCATTAATGTGGTGTAGGAAAAAACAGTTACAGCAATGAATCCTGCATATAATAAAATATCCCTAAAGGGAAATTGGACAATAATAATAAGCATATAAAGGACTAATACAGATGTTACTACCAATTGCATCCAATGCCAAAATGTAAAAAATGGACTGGCAGGCGTATCGTATTTTTCCATGCTGTGCGGTTTCGTAATGATTTCAATAGGGTATTTTTCTTTGACATCTTCCGGCCTCCATCCCGTAGGCATGAACCAAATCCTTATTTTATCCCAAAGCTTTTCCGTCCTCATGGAATCTTTGGCGATAAGCCACATATGTTGGAAATTAATAAGAAAAGGATTCCACGTTTCTACTGGTTTTTTTACACCATAAACAGCAGGTTCTTCTTCCAGTTCTTCTTGGAACGTTCCGAATAGCTTATCCCAAATAATAAAGATTTGTGAAAAATTCTTATCCAGATAAATGTCATTTATGGCATGATGCACTCTATGGTGGGATGGCGTAACTATAATGTATTCCAAGAAACCCATTTTATTTATCAATGTGGTGTGATACCAGAATTGTGCAAAAAGATGAATCGGTGCGACTATAGCGAAAACTTCTACAGGGACACCTACGAAAGCCATAGGAATATAAAGGAAAAAGAAAATGCCAAAAAAAGTAGAGACGCTTTGCCGTAAGGCACAAGCCAGATTGAATTCTTCACTACTATGATGTATGATATGGCGGTTCCAGAAAACATTAATCACATGCTCGAAACGATGCGTCCAATATCCTGCGAAATCTTTTAGGATAAATGCGAGGACAAATAAAACCCAAGTCGTCTCAATTTCAAAAACGGCCAAATGTTCTACTAAAAATCCATAACTGAAAATAACGACAGTCAATCCCAAAACATCTTTCAAGGTATTAGTAATACCAGAACTCAGACTGGAAATTGTATCCATGCTCCGTATGGTTTTTTTGCCCATGGTAAGTCCGGCAATAAACTCAATAAGGATGAGTGTAAAGAAAAAAGGGACGGCATACATTAAGGATTGTGCGTATAATTCCATTGTGATAACTTCTATTTGGATATTAGACTTGTTCTGTGGTTCATGAATGAGCGAAACAGAGACAAATTTTATTTTGGATAAGGCGGAAAACGGAGGCGATGCCTAAGCATCGGTGAGTATTTCTAACGCAATACAAAACAAAATTTGCCTGTTGCAGCCATTTGGTGAGCCGCAGAACAAGTCTATTAGATATATGGATAAATTTACGAAAAAATAAGACGTGTTCAAAATGGGAGCTAATATCTACTCGTATTTGGAAATAAAAGGCTAAGTTTTTGTCAAAAAAATAATCGTTCCAAGAAGCTTAACTCCTTGGAACGACTGTAGAAAATTAATGATTTTTTCTTAAAAAACAGATGGGATTATACTCTACCTGATGGTTTTTGAAATAATTGCCGTTTCAGGTGGTTTGTTCACTTGAAACACCTTGAAAGGCGGGTTGGGTTTTTGAATATAAAACCATGCTTGCCAAAATGTATTATGAACTAAAGGAATGGGAGGCATTAGAAAATTTACTGGAAAGTTTTAAAACGTATATTTCTAGGAAAAAAGATTTGGGTTATCACAAAGAAAATTATTTGAATATTATTTCATTTGTTAAAAATATTATTCATTTTAATCCACATGATAAAGAGGAAAGGGAGACGCTTGTACAGAAAATAAACGAAACTGAAATATTGACAGAAAAAAAATGGTTATTGGAACAAGTAGCAACTTTTAAGGAGTAACGAACATTACAATGACAAGGATACAATAAATGAAATCCAAAATATTTGTAAGTGAAAAATTCCCTTGCTGATGTCAATTTTTTCCATTGACGCTTCCATTGATTTTTTTGAAAAAGATGTTCCACAAACGAGGTCTGTATTTTCCAAAAAAAACAATTACCTTAGCCCCATGTCCGATAAACATTTAGAAAAAATAAAAACACTGATAGAAGTTCTTAGTATTGAGAAAGAAGAAGACTTCATTCAGTTTAGGAAATTCGTGCAATCACTGCCTTTAAAAAAGAAAAAGGAAAAAGGTTTGTGTTGGCATCCATTTGTAATCAACAAAACGGGCTACACTTATGGCGAACGGGCATTCGTGACGGGGGAGCGGACAGGAAATATAAATGAGCCGCATCAGTTCCGTTCGGGAATGCCGGTGAATTTATTTCTGGAACGAGAAGGGAAGGAATCTTTTGAACAAGCGGGCGTAATTAAATTCATCAATCGGAATAAAATGCAGATCGTCCTTAGCTCTAAGGATATTCCTGAATGGATAGATAAATTAGGTATAGGAATAGATTTGTTATTCGATGAAAGGACGTATCGGGAAATGGAGAAAACACTCGATTTGGTTCTGAAAGCAAAGGGTGACCGACTGGCAGAATTAAGGGATATTTTCCTAGGAAAAAAACATCCCTCAATAAAAAAAATAAACCATCCTATCATTGTCCCCAATTTGAATAAATCACAAAATGATGCCATTAATAATATATTGGCATCCTATGATGTTTCCATTATTCATGGACCGCCGGGAACAGGGAAAACAACTACTATCGTTCAGGCAATTAAATTATTGGCGAAAGAAGAAAATGCCATTTTGGTAACGGCACCCAGTAATGCCGCAGTCGATTTATTGACAGATAAATTATCCCAAGAAGGGTTGAATGTGGTTCGGATAGGAAATATTTCGAGGGTGGATGATGATTTAATCAAACATACTTTGGATGGAAGAATTGCGGAGCATCCGGACAGTAAGAACATTAAAAAAATAAGGATCCAAGCCGCAGAAGCCAGACGGAAAGCCAAGAAATTCAAGCGGACTTTCAATGCGGAGGCGAGGAGAGAAAGGGGAGAGCTGTTCAAGGAAGCAGGAGAATTATCTGCTTGGGCAAAACAGGTAGAACAGCGTTTAATTGAACAAATTATTTCGGCTGCGGATGTTGTCGCTTGTACTTTGGTGAATACGGTACATTCCGTTCTGGATGGATTTGATTTTAAAACGGTAGTCATAGATGAGGCTGCACAAGCACTCGAGCCTGCGACTTGGATTCCGATTTCAAGAGCGAGTCGGGTAATATTGGCAGGCGATCCTTTCCAATTACCGCCCACAGTAAAATCCATGCTTGCCGCAAAAAAAGGACTCAATATTACGCTCATCGAAAAAGGCATCCAACAATTCGATACTGTCAATTTATTGAATGTACAATATCGGATGAACCATAAAATCATGGGTTTTTCCAACCAACAATTTTATAATAATAAATTACTCGCAGATGTGAGTGTGGAACATTGGAAATTAAATATTGAAGGAGATCATCCTTTGGAATTTGTGGACACTGCAGGTTGTGGTTTTGAAGAGAAAGCAAATCCGGAATCCGGCAGTAAAAGTAATCCCGATGAATTTCAAATTCTCCAAGAACACCTCTATCAATTAATTCCGAATTTGGATGAAAATGATTTACCGAGTATCGGAATCATTTCCCCTTATCGGGAACAGGTTTTATTCATGCAGGAAAAATTTCCTGAGGATGAGAAATTAGAAATTTTGGCGGAGTGTGTGAGTATAAATACCATAGATGCATTCCAGGGACAAGAAAGGGACATTATTTATATTTCCCTTGTTCGTTCAAATGCGAAAGGGGAAATCGGTTTCCTTTCTGATTATAGAAGAATGAATGTGGCGATGACCCGAGCCAAGAAAAAATTAATTGTTATTGGTGATTCGGCTACGATCAGCAGCCATAAATTTTATAATGATTTTATTAATTATACAGAAAACCACGGTGCATATAGGACTGCGTGGGAATTTATGTATGGTTGATGATTTGTTTTTACAACAAAGATTGCGTTTTCAACATTTCCAAAATTCGTTCTCTAAATTGGATAAGTTTTTCCCTGTCCTGATAAATTGCTGCCTTGAGTTTCATGTTCCAAGATTTCAGGAATTGGTGATAAGGGAAAATGGATAAACCCGTAAATAAGGTAATGGTAATATAAATCAACAACCATTTCAAACCAAAAGAAAAACCTACGATAGAAAAAATAATTGTATAAAAAATAGGGAATAAAACCAAGCCCGTAAGGATATTGACCATAGAAGTATATGCCTTATATAATTTGAGTTTTTTGAACAGAAATGGAGGGATAAACCACACACAATTCAAAAGGCAACCAATGGCATAAATCGGAAAAACAAAAAATCGAATTAAATAATATTTAATTGTAGTAACATTTTTTTTATTGGCATAAACCAATGATGCATCATCAATGCCCGATTTTTCCAATGTATTAAAATATTCATATAACTTTATCCAAATAGATTCGAATTCATTATATTTTTGATGCCTTAATGCTCTAATTGTAGGAACTTGTTTTTTGTCGAATTCCAATTGTTCCGGAAATGAATTTATTATTTTTTCGGTCTTGGCAAATGTTTCGCACCAGACTAGGAATTGGTTTTCTATTTCGTCTTCCGTATGTATGGAAAGCCCTTCCAATCTTTCACGTAAAGTGTTCATGATATCTTGGGCTGCCTCATTTTTATCTTTTTTGTAGAGGTCTTTATAATTGTCTATATAAATAGGTTTTCCGACATTGAGAATAAATTCAGAACGGAATTCCGTAGGATCCTGATAATTCGATGCCATAGGCATGATGACTAAACCCGATTTGAATTTTTGTGATTTTGCGGCAGTCAATGCAATTCTGGCAATACCATCTTTCAAGGGGCGTATTCTCCTATAACTGTAACTCGTAGCTTCCGGTCCCATGAATATGGTGCCTTTTTCCCCTAGTACCTTACTACAAATCTTTATGGTATTCAAATTATTAATCATTTCGCCCGGAGCGACATCCTTTGGTCTTTTTACCGGAATGGAAAAGAAAACCTTATCCATGAGGAATTTCGTAAATGGATGCTTGAATAAGCCATAATTGGCAAGGAAATGAATCCATCCCGGCGTGATGGTCGCCATTAATATCGGATCTCCCATAGTATTGGGATGGTTCGGGGCAATGATGGTTGCTGTGTTTTTAGGGAAATATTCCCTGTTCCGAATACGGAGTTTGGAATAAAATACCCTCAACGAAATTCGGGCAAGGTTATTTAAAAATATATAGACAATTTTTTGAAGTGAAGTCATGCTGCAAATATCGCAAAATTAAGATAAATCTTCTAATATTGAAAAATTAGGAATACATACCGTGATAAACATTTCATATAAACCATACAGCTATTGAGTAAGAAGATTCAATATCAAATAAGTGTAACTATTATAAGTTTTTTTGCCCTTGTTTCAATAGTATTTTTATATTTTATTGCTTATTATTAATGTCACAAATTGTAATGTTTATGAAAAAAAAAACACTCTTTTTGGCAACCCTTTTGTAATGTTATGGTAATGGGGCAGTAAATGAACCCCCATTATTTATAATATTATAAATATTTTAAAATGATAAACATTAATCTACAAAAATCGACC
>JAHDHJ010000139.1 GCA_020631375.1 Saprospiraceae bacterium
CTAAAAATAATAGTCGGCAGAAATGAAATCTTGTTATTTTATGAGTTTGCTTATTGCCGTTTTAATCAAATTCTATATTGAAAAATTAAAAAAGCCAATGCAATTTAACATGCATTGGCTCCACAAAATATAAAATATTTTGGATGAATATACTAGAACTAAATCCAAAAACTATTCGAATTGAAAATCCATTTGTTAATAGACTTTATTACGAATAATTAATTATGGGCAAATTGATCTTTTGTAAAATCTCTAATTTCCCTTCCATAAAAAACTATTCGCAATAAAGTCTAATTTAAGCTGACGCTAAAGGTCACACCCGGTTGGAGGTCATAACCTTCTGTAAGTTCGACTACAATAATATTATCTGAATCGATTCTTACGTTTAGTGAGCTGTTGTCGCTACTAAAACCCGTAATATTATGAGACTCTGAGAAAGTAAAATAATACCTATCGACTTTTCCGGCAGGGAATAATCCAAAAACATTACTCCAAAAAGGGTCGGTATTGTCGGGCAAAACAGTAAAATTGATGCTATTCTCTGTAAAATCGATACTATATAAACCACTGATATCACCTAAAGGGGTTCCAGGTTGTGCCAAAGCAGTAGCAAATTCCGTAGAAGAATTCGAAAGTGTTGCGAACTCGTCAAAAGCATCATCCGCTTGACCAAACAAACTCGCGTAAGTTACTTCCTGTTCACCGGGATCCTGAAGTGTATTTCTTAATGTAATATCGTTACCTTCGCTAAGTGGTGGAACAAAAATTTCGAACCGTTCTGCCAGGAAAGAATTTGCGTCTATCATAGCAAAATAGTCTGCAACAGTCGGGTCTACTCCAAAGGCTGCAATAGACGCATCCGCATCTGCTAAGGTTTCCCAAAAGACGATTACAGCATATTTACCATTGGCATCCACACCACTTGTCCTACGAATAAAGCCAGGCTGTTGAGAAGCAAATTCTTGTTCTATTTCTGTATCCCTTGCAATAAAAGCATCTATATCTACATTTGCATTCAAATTGAATGTGGTAATTTCAATTACGTTTTTAGATGCTAATGTAAAATTGATATTAGGTATGGCGAAGGTGGTGAAACGCTCAGCTAAGAACGTGTTTCCATCTATCATAGCAAAATAATCTGCCACACTTGGATCTGCTCCAAATGCTTCAATCGAAGCATCTGCATCTGCCAAGGTTTCCCAAAAGACCATTACTACATACTTTCCGTTTGCATCCACACCACTCATTCTCTTTAAGAATCCGGGTTGTTGTGATGCAAAATCCTGTTCTATTTCTGTATCTCTCAATTCAAAAGCATCTGCATCTACTCCGGCATTGAGATTGAATGTGGTTACCTCAACTACTATACTAGGTGTTTCAGATATTGTCTCATCATCTTTACAGGAAGAGAAAGACAACATCCCTACCATAAAAAGTAAAATAAATTTGTTGAAATTCATAAGAATTATTTTTTGTAAAAAAATGTAAAGAAATTAGTATTGATAATGGAGTTGTTTCGCGATTTTGAATACGACTATAAATGCCCATATTTCAATGGCAACGATTACTACATGTATCCAAAAATCGGCAGAGGGTGAAACCGGAGCATTCAATACGGGATACAAGGGATCAATTATCATCTCTTGGCTTTCCCGAAAGATATTCATGAGTAAGACCACCAAGAATTGTTTCGGGTCTTGGGTGATGATGACATAGATAGAAGCTATGATCATGACCCATGTTCTTGCCCCCATTTCATAAACAAGGTTCAGCATGGGATTACCCTCCACAGCCACTCCTGTATCTGCCATCATCTGGTGATTGAAAAAATACATATACACTTGCCCCAACATGATGAGTATTAGAATGACTTGAACTACATTTACCCAAAGTGGGATTTTTGTCTTGATATCCTGAGACATGACACATTATTTTTTTGTTGTATGAAATGCTTGTGAAACAGCACTATGATTTTAATTGCTTCATAGCCGTCCCCCAATCTTCTAAATGATGAACTTCTACTACTTTCCCATCAATAATTGTATGTATATCAATGGTCATGATGTTGAATGATTTTGTTCCATCGGTAGGTAGCCCCATAAAATCTCCATTCGGAGTTCCTGTAGCCATACTTCTAACGACATATTTATTTCCATCATTCAATATTTCTTGTGGCACCCATTTTAAATTTGGAATCAATTTCCAGAAGAAGCCTAATTGTCCGGTCAATTGTTCTTTGGTTTTGGTTTCAACCGAACCTTTGGAAACAAAATTATCTGCCAAAATACTGGCTAAAACTGTTTCTGGTCTTGTTTCTGTATTTACGGTAAGTGCTTTTTCATAAAAAGCCAATAATGCATCTTTATTTGTCATCGTTATTTAATGTTGATTAACTAATGACACAAAGTTAGAGGGAGATAAAAATCGACTTAGGTAAAAAAAATGCTTTTTAGGGTAAAAATGGGAAAGTTGTAGAGGAACAGGAATTAACTTGTTTGATAGGTTGCTCTAAATTGACTGGGAGATACTCCAGAATATTTCATGAAATATTTGAAAAAATTAGTGGGTTCATCAAATCCTACTTGGTAAGAAATCTCTGTCAGGGAATCTTGAGAATTAATTATCAATCTTTTGGAATGTATTATTACAATGTCATTTATCAATGATTTGGCTGTTTTTTGAATAATGCTTTGAGTAACATTATTGAGCGTCTTTGTAGAAACGCCCATTTCTTTAGCATAAAAAGAAACTTTCTTATGTTCAAAACATTGTTTTTCCACTAAAGATTGGAACTCCAAAAACATAGATAAATATTTACTATTCGCCAAACTAATATTGTATTTTGATTTTATTCTAAATAATTTAAGAATTAAAATCTGAACAAATTTTCTAATAATATTCGAAGAGTGAGTATCATTATTTATTTCAGCATATTCTTTCTTTATCCAGTTAATCAAGCTGGTAATTTCTTTATATTCTATATCATTTAATTGTATTTTCGGAGAGGCTAACATCTCATTAAACAATAAAAATATTTTTGACGCTTCTAATTCATTAGAATGATTTACGATAAAATTTTCGGTAAAAACAATAACAACGCCTTTTGCATTACTTTTATAGAATTTATGAATATTGTCTTTCCGTAAAGTAATTAGTGTTCCTTTTTTTAGTGAATAATCCTTGAAATTCAGATTGTGGTTACCTTCATGATGAGTAATTAAAAGCAGAACATAAAAAGAAACCTTATGAAAGTTAAATTGACTGTGATCCGTTGGTTTTTTTTTGAGGATGTCTTCATAGCCCACACAATCGAATTGAAATTTACCAGTACTTTTATCAAAACTTATTTCTCTGAATTCCTCTTTCATTTTCCGTATTGATTCACCATTTTTGAATAAGAGTATGTTAGGAATTTAATCATTCATTTTAAAATGCCTCTATTTTCTACTCGGCGTTTCTGTCTTATATCCTTTTCCTTCAATCATCATTTTGGAAATGATTTCGCAAAGGATTTCCGATGTTCCCCCTCCAATTTGTCCCAAGCGGGAATCTCGCCACATTCTTGCCAAAGGATAATCTTCCATATAACCATAGCCACCAAACATTTGAAGGCAATCGAAAGTTACCTTATCGCTCAATTGGGTGGCAGATAGTTTTGCCATAGAGGCCTCCTTAACTAAATATTCTCCATTTTCGAATTTTTCATATAATGAATATACGAATTGTTTGTTCATCTCCACCTCGGCAGACATTTGTGCGATGCGGTGTCTTAGCTCTTGGAATTTATCTAAAGTCCGTCCAAAGGCCGAACGTTCTTTCATGTATTGGATGGTCATTTCCAAGGCTCTTTCTGTAACAGCCACTGCACCAACGGCCATCGACAAACGTTCGGAAACAAAGTGTTCCATAATATAATAAAAGCCCATATTCTCTATACCCAATAAATTTTCTGTGGGTACTTTTACATTATCGAATGCGATTTCTCCCGTATCGGATGCCCTCCAACCCAGCTTATCCAATTTTGTAGCAGAAACTCCTTTCCGATTTCGTTCTATCAATATCATACTCACGCCTTGAGCGCCTAACTCAGGAGCCGTTTTACAAGCCGCTACAATATAATCACTGTTCACTCCATTGGTGATGAACGTTTTGGATCCATTAATGATGTAAGAATCTCCTTCTTTCACGGCTGTAGTCCTCAATGCCTTGACATCAGATCCGCCAAAAGGTTCCGTTACCGCCAAACAACCAATGAGTTGCCCTTCAATTCCTTGAGGTAAATATTTCTTTTTCTGTTCTTCATTCCCCTCTCCATTAATGTGGACCATCGCCAAGAAAAAGTGAGCCCCCATGGCAGCAGCAAAACCACCTGAATTAATTCTTGCCAATTCTTCATGTAAAACCACCATGTACCAGATATCAGCATTCGAACCACCATATTTTTCATCAAAGGCTAGACCGAACAGACCCATTTCGCCTAACTTATGGTATATACTCCTCGGGCATTCTCCTTTTCGTTCCCATTCATCCAAGTAAGGAGAAACTTCCTTTTTCAAAAAATCCCGTACCGATTGCCGAAACAAATGATGTTCCTCTTTAAATGGAGAAATAGAATGATGCTGTGAAGATTTGCCTCTTACATTTCCTTCTGCTTGTTGGTAATTGATATCATCCATCACCATTTTAGAAATGATTTCCCGCATCACTTCGGAAGAACCACCGCCGATGGTTCCTACTCTAACGTCACGGTACATACGAGCCATCGGATATTCTTCCATAAAACCATATCCTCCATAAAATTGAAGGCATTGAGTCGCTACTTTTTCATGGAGTTCTGTACAAACCAATTTCGCCATCGAACACAATTTCACATCGTAAATATTCTGATCATACAAGTGGCAACAATAATAGGCAAACGCTTTTAGCACTTCGACCTCCGTTGCCAATCGGGCAATGCGATGCCTCAGTACTTGGAATTTGTTAATCGAACGGCCAAAGGCTTTCCGCTCGGACATATATTGAAGGGAAGAATCTATGGCAAATTCCATGGTCGATACACTACAAGGAATAAAACAAAGTCGCTCCAACTGGAGACCATTCATCAAATATTCGAAGCCTTTTCCTTCCTTTCCAATTAAATTACTAGCGGGAACTTTGACATGGTCAAAATTCAATTCGGCGGTATCTGAGGCATGCCAACCTAATTTTTTTAATTTCCTTTTAGCGATGCCTTCCGAATCCAAATCAATGACCAATAAACTAACGGCATGGGGGTTCCCCTCCATCGGTGTTTTGACTACCGTTACGACAAAGTCACCATAATAAGCATTCGTAATGAATGTTTTCGCCCCGTTTACGATATAATGATCTCCTTGTCGGATGGCTTTCGTTTGGATATTCTGTGCATCAGAACCGGCACCTGGTTCTGTGATACCGATGCAACTGATTAAATCGCCGGAAATAATACCCGGCAAATATTTTTGCTTGAGTTCTTCCGAACCATATTTCAGAATATAAGGCCCCGACATATATTGCACCACTTGTTGAGTGATGGTGAAACCGCCGGAATTCATTTTCCCAATTTCTTCGTTGAAAACGACATCATAGAAAAAATCCAAATTAGAACCTCCATATTTTTCAGGATAGGATAATCCGAGAAAACCCATCTCCCCCATTTTTTTCCAAATGGATTTTGGAATCTGTCGATTTTCTTCCCATTCATTGATATGGGGTTGGACTTCCTTCGTCAAAAAATCCTTTAAACTCGAACGGAACAATTCATGTTCTTCTGTAAAATATTTTGGTCGGTTCTCCATGTTACTACTTGTTCATAAAATAGAAAACACAAACCTAATGAAAATTATGAATATCTCTCATTATCAAGATTTCATCTCAGTGTTTTTCTATAAATTGATTTATGATAGTATCTTTGGAATGTGGTAATCACTTCCTAAATCCAATTTGATGTTAGATTTTTTAAGACAATATAAATTCTCGTATTCCTTCTTCAATTTTTTCAAGAAAAAAGAATTGGAACACAATCTCGAATTCTATAAAAAATACGGCATTGATAAAAAATATTATTCTTCTGTATCGAGTGAAGATTTCAAGCATTTAGAAGGAGAAAAGAACATCTTGGATGATAAAGATGCCAGAGAGGTTCTGCCGACAATAGATACGTTCAATTCTTTGCCCGAAGATGTCCAACAATCCTTATTGGGATGGTCTCAAAACGGCTATGCCATTTTGGATGGTTTTTTCTCCGAAGAAGAAGTCGATGGGTTTAATGCGGAAGTCGATCGTATGATAGATGTCCGATCTGCGAATTGGAGATATGGCAATAAAATCATGTTTGCGATTCATACCTCACGCTTATTATATGATGCAGGAGCAGGCGATAAATTAAAATCCATTTTAGAATTATTATTAGGCAAAGAAATCGATATTTTCCAGAGCATCAATTTCATTACCGGCAGCCAACAAAGAACCCATTCCGATTCCATCCACATGTCTACTTTTCCGAATGGTAATATGATTGCCGCTTGGATTGCTCTAGAAGATATATCTATGGAAAGTGGTCCTTTGCATTATTATCCTGGTTCCCATCAATTACCCTACGTTGTAAATCGGGATTATGGAAATGTAGGAACTTCACTAAAATTAGGTAATAAAACCTACTCCGATTACGAAGACAAAATCGAATCCATCATACAAGAAAACAAATTGGAAAAAAAAGTATTTCTTGCCAAGAAGGGCGACATTTTAATCTGGCATGCCAATTTGTTGCATGGAGGTGATCCGATGTTGGATGAAAATTCGACTAGAAAAAGTATGGTATTCCATTATTATGCAAAGGAAGCGGTTTGCTATCATGAAATCACGCAAAGACCTACTTTGAAGAAGAAAATGACAGCTCCTAAATCCTAATAATAGATCTGCCAAAATATATCCTATTTCTTGATACTCTCTTATATTTGCGAGTTCTAATGAATTCCATCTATGAAAGTGTTCAAATTTGGAGGAGCATCTGTAAAAGATGCACAAGCTGTGAGGAATGTGGGAAACATCCTACAAGCTTATCAGGATGAAAAAATTCTGATGATTGTTTCTGCCATGGGTAAAACTACCAATGCTCTAGAAAGGATGGCTTCAGGTTACTTTTATGATATTCCTGAAAACAAGGAAGTTCTGAATCAAAGTATTGATTTCCACTTGAATATCTGCCAAGAACTATTTGGAGAACAAGGTGATTGTGGCAAAGAAATCGAAAAGGATTTTTTAGACATTCCCCATCTAATAGAACAACATAAGGAATCCGGATATGATTTGGTATATGACCAAGTGGTTTCTTTGGGCGAATGGGCCTCTACCAAAATCGTTTCCACCTATCTCAATCAATTGGGATTGGGAACACATTGGCTGGATGTGATACAGTGCGTAAAAACGGATGCTATTCATCGGGAAGCAACGGTGAATTGGGAAAAAACAGAAAAAGAAATTCAGAATTCGGTGGTTCCTCTTTTTGAATCAAAGAATTTTGTGATGACTCAGGGATTCACAGGGCAGACAGATGATGGACTCATCACGACTTTGGGTAGAGAAGGTTCGGATTATTCGGCTGCTATTTTTTCTTACTGCCTCGATGCAGAAAACATGACGGTCTGGAAAGATGTGGAAGGGATTCTGAATGCTGATCCCCGAAAATTCAAACAGGTAACAAAACTGGATCGAATCTCCTATAAGGAAGCGATTGAAATGACGTATTACGGAGCAAAGGTCATCCACCCCAAAACCATCAAGCCTTTACAAAATAAAAGTATTCCTTTGCATGTAAAATCCTTTTTGGAACCCAGTGAAAAAGGTACCATCATTTCGGATTTATCCGAAGAAAATTATCCCCCGATTGTTGTTGTGGAACCCGAACAAACCTTATTGCATATTTCTACCAAAGATTTTTCTTTCGTGGCAGAACATCATCTAAGCCATTTATTCGCTTCGTTTGCCCAACAAAAAATCAAAGTGAATATGATGCGGAACACGGCTATCAGTTTTTCGGTATGTGTCACCCATAGAGAGAAAAGAATTCAAGAATTGCTAGAACAATTACAGAAAGAATTCAATATAGAAAAAAATGAAGGATTGGAATTAATTACCATCAGATATTATACTCCAGCGATTATTGAACAACTCAAACAAGACAAAATTGTTGTAATGGAAGAGAGAATAAAAAACACCATACAAATGGTCGTAAAAACAATTTCCATTCCTAAACAAATTAACTGACATCTAAACATTATTTTGAAAAAGAAAATACGATTTATCGTTAATCCGGTTTCTGGTGCTTCTTGGAAAAGAGGCGATATTGAAGCTTTGTTACAAAAACATCTGGATTATGAAAAATATATTCCAGAAATCTGCTTTACACAAGCGGCGGGTCATGCGATAGAGCTGTCGAAGAAAGCTGTAGATAAAAATGTGGATGTAATTGTTGCCGTAGGTGGGGATGGTTCAGTGAACGAAGTTTCTTCACAACTCATCCATACAGAAAGTACACTAGGTGTTTTGCCCGGTGGTTCGGGAAATGGTTATGCTATGCATTTGGGAATAGGGAGGCGGATGAAAAAAGCCATTGAAATCCTTAATAACGGCAAAGTGCATGTAGTAGATACTATACGGCTCAATGGAATGCCGTACGTCAATTTATCCGGAGTTGGTTTTGCAGCGAATATTGCCTACAAATTCAAGCAAAGTAAAAAAAGGGGGTTTATTAATTATTTTGCTATCACCATGAACCAAGCCTATAAATTCCCTTTCCAGAAATATGAAATCAGTGTAGATGACCAACCTTTTATCAAACGGGAATGTTTAATGGTAGAGGTGGCAAATTCCACATCTTTTGGGTATAATTTCAAGCCTGCCCCCATGGCAAAAATTGATGACGGATTAATGGATCTAATTATTGTGAATGCCAGACCAAAATGGAAATATTTTTTGTCTTTTCCTAAAATGATAAATGGAAGAATACACACCTCTAATTACATGGAAAATATTTCTTGTAAAAAAGTAAAAATAAAAATTCCGGATAATAGTTATATCCATTTAGATGGTGAAGGACAAATGATATCTGATGAATTAAATTATGAAATTGTTCCAAATTCTTTAAAAGTAATCGCACCCTAAATCATGAGTAAAAAAGCCGTTATTATTTTAGGAACTTCAAGAAGTGAAGGAAATACAAAAAAAGTAGTAGATCAACTCAACAAAAATCACAATTTTGAAATCATTGATTTGAACAATAAAAAAATTGGATATTATAGTTATGATTTCATTCATAAAAATGATGATTTCATTCCTACCGCAAAATATATTGTTGAAAATTTCGATACGATTATTTTTGCCACTCCGGTTTATTGGTACACCATGAGTGCCATCATGAAAACATTTTTTGATCGCATTTCTGATTTATTACGCAACGAAGAAATCGTTATCGGACGAAAGTTCAGAGGAAAAAATATGGCGGTCATCAGTTGTAGCAATGAAAATGATTTGGTTAACGGTTACTACATGCCATTCAAGGAATCGGCGAATTATTTAGGTATGAATTATCTCGGTGACATTCACGGGTGGGTCAATGAAAAAGGTTTGTTTTTAGGTCATTCAAATTTTGATGAAATGATATCGAATCCTATTTAAATTTTTCCCCATCAAAATCTACATCCGGATTTTCTAATAAACGAAGTTTTACCAAGAGTTCTTTATCTTTTGGAAGTTCGGAAAAATCTTTCCAAACGCTTAAATCCTCATATTTTAAAATAGACCATCCTAAATATAGATCATAAATAAAAACCATATCGGTATTTATACTATCCACAGGATATTGATCCAAATAAACTTGTAATTCCCTCACGGGGCTTTTCCCTTCAACCTCTACAGAAGTATTTTCTTTTGACAACGAAATCTTTTTATCATAAGTCTGGCTTTGTCCGTCCCAGTTCAATTGCAAATCCAAGGAAAGATTATTATTTATTGGGGTAGAAAAATTCTCTTGGCTTCCCCAACCACAGGACATCAACAAGCAAACGACACTTAGTATAAGCAGCCCTATTGATAGTATTTTGGGGATTGTTGAATTATAGATTTTCATAACTTTTATATTGAAAGCACAATTTACCTAAAATTCACAAATCAATACTCGATTTTGTCCATCACTAATCCTACATTTGCACTTGATTTTGAACACCTAGGGGATTAGTCAATGCTAATTCCATAAAATTAAGATACAATGATTAAAATCCTAGCCAACGATGGCATCCATCCAGACGGCAAAACTTTGCTCGAAGAAGCAGGTTATCAAGTAGATACAGAAAAAATCCCTCAGGATGAACTAGTAGAGAAACTTCCTGCTTACGATGTGATCATCATAAGGAGTGCTACAAAAGTGAGAAAAGATTTGATTGATGCTTGTCCGAATCTGAAAATTATTGCAAGAGCCGGAGTAGGGATCGATAATATCGATCATGAATATGCCAAAAGTGTAGGCAAAGTTGTAATCAATACCCCGGCTGCATCTTCCCAGTCGGTAGCAGAATTGACTTTTGCACATATTTTCTCCTTATCAAGATATTTATATGATGCGAATCGTTTAATGCCTAATATCGGTGATTCTGAATTCAAACGTTTGAAAAAATCTTATTCTGCGGGAATGCAATTGAGAGGAAAAACCATTGGTATCATCGGTTTTGGTAGAATTGGTCAAGAGGTAGCACGAATTGCATTAGGCTTGGGCATGAAGATCCTACCCGTTGATCCTTATTTGGAAAGTGCTTCTATCTCATTAGAAGCTCCAGGCAATGAAGCGGCCTTCACGGTAACTTTGAGAACCGTTGATATGTTCGAAATGCTTCCGAAAGCGGATTTCATTACGGTACATGTACCGGGTGGAAATGTTTTAGGGGAAGCTGAAATTGAAAAAATGAAAGATGGCGTAAGATTGATCAATACTTCCAGAGGTGGAGTGATTGATGAAGATGCTTTATTGAAGGGGTTGGATTCCGGAAAAATTGCCGGAGCGGGAATCGATGTTTTTGTAGGGGAACCCAAACCAAGAGATGAAATGTTGGAGCATCGGAAGATTTCTTTGACGCCACATATCGGAGCTTCTACATTACAAGCACAAAGTAATATCGGTTTGGAATTGGCTGATAAAATTATTGCTTTTTATGGTGATGATAAGTAATTGAACCTTCGTTCAATTACATAGAATATAAAAAAGAACCGCCCGAAAGGGCGGTTCCCATATCCAACAAACGTTAACTACATAACCATCTCCCCTTGGATGATTTTCTCAGCCAATTTTTCAGGCACTGCGGCATAGTGGGAAAATG
>JAHDHJ010000140.1:0-5184 GCA_020631375.1 Saprospiraceae bacterium
AAATACGATATTTTATTGGTTTTCAAATAATTAAAATACTACTGAATGTCCCTAAATAAGAAAAAGAGTATTTTTTATAAAAAATCCACTCTTCCAGAATCTAAATTATAATAAGCAGGAACGATTTTCACATCGCCTTTATTTACTGCCGTAGAAATAATACTAGAACGATTACATAATTCTTTAGCAGTCATTTCAGCATTTTTCTTTACTACATCATTTACAGTAGCACCTTTATCAGAAGCGGCGATTGCAGGAGTGATATGGGAAAGCAAATGGTTTAGATTGTAGCCATTATCACCTCCATTTACAGCAGCGGTTACAGCACCACAACTTTGGTGTCCCAAAACAACGATCAACTTAGAACCGCAGTGTGCCACGGCATATTCCATACTTGCAATAGAAGAACTATTGGCAATATTTCCGGCAACCCTCACTACGAATAATTCACCCAATCCCGCATCAAAGGCAAGTTCCGGAACGACTCGGCTATCCGCACAACTCAAAATGATGGCATAAGGTTCTTGTCCACTGACTAATGATTCTCTCCTAGAGCTGTCTTGAAGTTTTCCATCCAAGTGATCTTTTACAAATCTTTCATTTCCTGCTTTCAGACGATCTAAACTTTCTTGTATTCCCATTTTCCTATTTTGAATATTTGATAATTATTTTCTAGTAACTCAACAACATATTAAATAAATTTGTTGAATTGGATTGACAATATTAATCTTGTTTTAATTTCTTGACCATTGTCAATATGGTTGCTATCGCAACAGTTTCCCCAGTTTCATCATAAACATCCACTAAGAATCTAACAATGCCTTTTGCGGGTTCATCTTCCCTCTTTTCCTGGTCCAATTTTTCTTTTACAGTGAATTTTACACCCAAAGTCATGCCCGGATAAACGGGTTTGGTAAATCTACATTCATCTAATCCGTAGTTGAGAAGTACCGGTCCTTTTTTAGGATCAACAAACAATCCGGCGGCTTTCGCCAATACAAAATATCCGTGTGCAACACGACCTTCGAACATGGTTCCCTCCAAGGAAGTCGCATCCATATGGGCATAAAAATTATCACCCGAAACATTGGCAAAATTGACAATATCCGCATCAGTAACGGTATGCTTATGTGTAAATACAGTTTCACCCACTTCCAATTCTTCAAAATGTTTTCTGAATGGATGCACTGGTTTTTCTACATAATCACTACCCGGTTGGAACACACCGGTGATTTTTGTAATAGTCTGCGGAGTTCCCTGTATGGCACAACGTTGTAAATAGTGTTTAACGCCCCTCAAACCTCCCATTTCTTCGCCGCCTCCTGCACGTCCCGGACCGCCATGGACAAGCATGGGCATAGGGGAACCATGACCGGTACTTTCTTTGGCGGAACGCCTATTCAAAACAAGAACCCGTCCATGATGCGTAGCTGCTCCAATGACGAATTCCCTGGCAATATCATCATTGTCCGTACAAATGGAACTCACCAAAGAACCTTTGCCCATTTGTGCAAGTTCAATCGCTTCGTCCATGGATTTATAAGGCATCAATGTACTTACCGGTCCGAATGCTTCCGTTTCATGAACTGCCAATTTCTTGAAAGGCGCATCATTCAAAAAGAGTAGGGGATGATAGAATGCTCCGGCATCCCATTTCGCTCCGATTGCATCGCTTGTTTTTCCATATTCGCCATAGACGATTTCCTGCTCTTGCATCAGTTTTTTTACTTGGGCATTCACGGCTTCCACTTGTTCTTTGGAAACCAATGCACCCATTCTTACTTCTTTTTCAAAGGGTGATCCAATCGTCGTTTTTGCCAACCTTTTCCCAAGGGCAATCTGTACGTCTTCCACTAGATTTTCAGGTACGATTATCCTACGGATGGCAGTACATTTCTGACCGCATTTGACGGTCATTTCCCTATGGACTTCCTTAATGAATAAATTGAATTCTTCAGTGTCCGGAGTAGCGTCTTCGCCAAGTACGGAACAGTTTAAGGAGTCCGCTTCCATATTGAATGGAATGGCATTATTGATAATATTGGGATGTGCTTTGAGTAATCGTCCGGTAGCCGCAGAGCCCGTGAATGTGCATACATCTTGGGATGTCAATGGTTCAATGATACCAAAACCTGTTCCACAGACAAGTTGCAAGGCGCCTTCTGGCAATATTCCGGAATCGATGATGTCCTTGGTAATGGATTGGGTAAGAAAAGAAGTGGATTCGGCAGCTTTGACAATAGCCGGCATTCCTGCCAACCAATTCACGGCACATTTTTCCAGCATTCCCCATACAGGGAAATTAAATGCATTGATATGAACGGCTACTCCTCTTCTGGGAACCATGATATGATGTCCGATAAATGATCCCTCTTTGGAAAGCGGAACATAGTCGCCATCCACATCAAAAGGTTGGTTGGGAAATTTTTTCCTTAGGCTTGCATTCGCAAAAAGATTGCCGATGCCACCTTCTATATCTATCCATGAATCGATTTTGGTCGCCCCGGTCCGGTAACTCAAAGGGTAATAATCCTTACGTTTGGCATGGAGATACAAGGCGAGTTGCTTAATCATCAAACCCCTTTCGTGGAAAGTCATTTTCCTAAGCTTATTATTGCCAACTTTCCTGGCGTAAGCCATCATTTCTCCAAAGTCCAAGCCACCACTCCCGGCTACAGCTATGAGTTCACCGGTAATGGCGTCATATTGCGGGATTTCATTTTCACTACTTGGATTTATCCATTGACCCAAGGCATAATTAGGAAGTTTATTCGACATTTGATTCATATCTTTTTAGATCAAGTTGAAAAGAAGCAACTTGGATGAATTGTAAGAAATTACAAATGTACTTAGATTTGGCGATATGTGGAAATAGGTATTGTTTGGGCTAGGGGTTGTTTTGAGAAAACCCTATTCGACTACTTGCCCATTTTCGTAATTGTATTCTTGGACAACTTCTTCTTGTTCATTATAGTATGTGGATTTTCCATGAAGTTTTCCAGCCTTATAATTCAGTTCGTTCCTCTTTTTGCCATTATTATAGTAATCTATGGCAAGCCCTTCTATCTGTCCTCCTAAAATGGTTTTTTCCTTTCTGATTCTTCCATTTTCATATTCTTCATATTTGCCTTCAAAATTTCCATTAAGACAAGAAGCTCGAAGTGTCATTTGCCCCCTGTTATTGAATTTGAAAAACGGTCCGTTCAGGCTGCCATTCACATAATTTGCAATAGTTTCGGGAAAGGTTCTTCCTTTGTGGAATGTAATCCAAGTTCCTTGTTTTGCTCCATTTTGAATGACTCCATGTTCGAGGGTATTGTCTCCCTGAGTGGAAATGGCTTCGTAATAATCGGTTCCCGGAATTTCCAAAATTTCAAAACCATCCAATTCGGCGGGAATTATTGGGGCACTTTTATTTGCGCAAGAAGAAATGAAAATGATGAGTGAAATAATTGATAGAAAGGAAATGTTTTTTTGCATAACTATTCAGATTTAATGTTTAAATAAAATTAGAATAATGATGTGTATTCATTATAATGCAAAAATATTAAACTGGATAAGAAATTGCAAATTTTAATATGTAATTCAAGTTGCGTTTTACGCAACTATAGGTTATGACTACTTCCCTCCGTCCAATTCATCCTGCCACATTTTCAATTCTTCCCAGTTTCCTTTATGAGCCATTTTGGCTTGTTTTGACCAAGTGTTGGGGTCATGCATATGATATCTGGGACCCGCATTGTCCAAGATTTCCTGTAGTTCTTTTGTCTTGGTTTTAGATAATTTTTTGAAAGTTTTGATGCCAGTTTTATTTAAGAGTTTTTCTATTTTTAGACTAATCCCAACTACTTTTTTTAAATCATCTTTTTTCTTTTTAGAGCCGGATTTTTTTAATATTTTACTGTCTGGTTCCAATGTTCTTCTTCCTACGGTTTTAGCTTCGCCACTGGTTCTGGTTTCCCCAATGACTTGTTTGGAAATTTCAACGGTTTTTAAATTGCCCATCATTTTTTTCAAGGATTCAAAATCTATGGATTTAACGACCTCGATTTCCCGAATGATTTCTATCGGAATTTCTTTTATGATTTCTACCTCTTTAAATACGGTAATCTCTTTTATTACTTCAATAGGAACTTCCTTGATGACTTCTATTTCTTTAATGACTTCTTTAATGATTTCGACTGGAATTTCTTTTTCAACAATAACCTCCTTAATAATTTCTACCTCCTTGATAACTTCTACAGGAACTTCGACAATGACTTCTATTTCTTTTATAATTTCTTTTTCTTTTATAACCTCGACTGGAATTTCTTTTATGATTTCCACTTCTTTAATAACCTCTACCGTTTTTATTACTTCTACCGGAACTTCTTTTATAATTTCAATAGGTTTCATTACTTCAACCGTTTGAATAAGTTCAACCACTTTTTCTTTAGAGACTTCTATTCCTTTCGCTACTTCCTTTTTTTCTAACAACGGAATCGTAAGTTCTCTCTTTACTTCCACCGGTTTTATGGATTCTTTATTTATGATTGTTTTTACCGGAACCTGGGAAGTTACTCTGATTTCTTTTATTACGGTATCTCCAATAATCGGAACTGACTTCTCCCGTACAGTTTCCACTACATTCATTTCGCTTTTTCTAAAAGATGGATTTTCGTTCAGAATACATTCATAAATCTCTTTAGCCTTATTGATTGTTATATTGGCTTTCTTAGCTATTATTTCTATTAGCTGATCTCTACTGATCAATTCATCATTCATTTAGTGTAATGTTTTAGTGTGTAAATTATTATGAATGCAATATTTAATAATGAGTAAAACGTTCTATTTGTCCTCATATTCGAAGCCGCAACTTTTCATTTGTTCTGACCAACTTTTACAACCTAATTCTTTTGCTTTTTTGAAATCGGAACAAGCCTCATCTATCAATCCAAGTTCAATGTTTATTAATGCTCTTTCATGATAAGCAGGAGCATTTGAATTTTCGATATTCAATGCGCTGTTTAAATCATTTTTTGCTTCGTTGTATAAATTAAATTCATATTTCAACAATTGGGATCTTTGAATATATAGTTTTGGATTGTTTGGGTCAAATAATAAAGCCATATTGATGTCTTTAAAAGCTCCATTACGATCACCCCAATGAGCTTTTACCCTAGCTCCCATTGAATATAATTTAGG
>JAHDHJ010000140.1:5284-11333 GCA_020631375.1 Saprospiraceae bacterium
TCACTAGTTTTTTCATAAATACTATATGTATAATCTGTATCCAAATCTCTAGATTGGTATAAAGCTTGTAAATCTTCAAAAGAGATTTTAAGCTTTCCTTTACTGAAATCATGTACACTGCCTTTCTTCAGAATACTAGAAAATCCGAAGCTTGGGTTTTCGGATTTTATTGAAAATTTCCTTCCTTTTTTAGTTAGTTTCCAAGTTCCATTATATTGTTTTTCGTCGTTTGTTGTCAAAATTAAAGTGCCATTTTCATAAAAGCTGATTTTCCTTTGTATCTGCCCCGAATAAATATTGACGTCTTTTTCTTGTTGAGGATCATAAGCATAATGTTTAATTAATTTCCATGTGCCGACTAAATCTTTTTCTTGGGAAAATGAATCCCGAAGAAAAGAAAAACATATTATTATTACTAATAGCAGGAATTTCATTTGTTGTTTTTATTTTTATTATTTTCGACATCCTCCTCTATTTTTTTATTTTTAATAATATCAGTAACGGTTCTTGATACTTCAATCGTTTCTAATTGTTCTATCATTTGTTGTAACATTTTTAAATCAACAGACTTAACTACTTCGACTTCCTTAATGATTTCGACAGGAATTTCTTTGATGACTTCAATTTCCTTCACGACTTCTTTTATTATTTCAATTTCTTTGGGTGCTTTGTTTTGGGATGATTTTAATTGAGATTCTAAACTCAAAATTTTCGATCTGTTTTCTTGCTCGAATTCATTCCATTTTAATTCCCAATTTTCTCTATATAAATCATAATCATTTTGCAAGCGATCAAGTTTTCCTTTATAATAGTCCTCCAAAACTGATTTTTCATTTTCAAGTTTAATATTTATTCCTTTCAAATTTTCTTTTAGTTGATCTCTTTCTATTTTAATAGTATTATAGTTTGAGTTTAATGCTTCATGGGAATTTTTGAATTGGACTAGTTTGATATTCAAATTGTCAAAATCTTGTTTTTTAGAGTCTAATTGGGATTTTAAATCATTAACCAAACCCAGTAGCCGATTTCTCCCAATAAGCCAAGCCAATAAGGCTGAACATATTATTAATAATAAGGATAACCATAAACTCATGGAATTAGTTTTATTTGTTAATCAATCAGATTTAATACGTATTGTTACAACATAAACCTGAATACAGGAAAAAGTAAATTCCTCACTGTACGTGGTGTTTGCTTGGGGATTTTATATTTGGAATAAAAATAATGAATTTTTGATTAAAAAGGACATGAAAAGCGGTTCTCTGCCTAATGATTTTTTAAATAGCCATGGTTTCGGGTGAATCACTTAGCAAAACCATCCAATCCCAATCCGAATAATGCAAAATCATATTTGACCGGATCTTTCGGATCGAATGCCTTTAGGTTATTTGTAAGTTCCAAAGTCGCCTTGAAATCATTCTGACTTCTTTGTAATAAACCCAATTTAGTGGCAACCCGTCTAACGTGGACATCCAATGGCATTAGTAATATAGAAGTGGGAATGTTTTCCCAGATGCCCAAATCCACTCCCTTGTCGTCCTGTCTGACCATCCACCTTAAAAACATGGACAATCTTTTGCAAGTTGATTTTCTGGCGGGTGTAGCAATGTGTTTTCGGGTTCTTTGAGGTGCAAAATCCAAGGAGAAAAACTCGTTGTGAAATCCTACGAGCATATTTTCGGTAGTCAAATCATCTTCATTCATATGCTTAATGAAAACTTTTTCCAAACTATCATGTTTCTTATAGTAGTAGGATAGGAATTCGATGAAATATAGACAATCAATGGCTTGGAATGTCCTATGTTTGAAATTTTCAAAGGGTTTTAAATCCTTATCCTTGTGATTTAGCAGGAAATCATGGGGAGCATTGTCCATCATGGAAAATAGTTCCTTAGATTTGTTAATAATGGTTTTTCGCTGACCCCAAGCTAGCATTGAAGACCAAAAAGCAGTGATTTCAATATCCTGTTTCTTTGTATAAGAATGAGGGATTTGGATAGGGTCATTTTGGATGAATCTCGGATGATTGTATTTCTCAAAAGATTCATCCAGAAGCATTTTCAATTCATTATGTTTCATTTTTCGCATACTTGCAAATATAGGAAAGGTCTTACGAGTGACAAATTAATGAGGACTTTTGATATGATTTACTTATTATGAACTATCTTGCTATATCTTAACAGCAGAAAACTAATTTAGAAGATCAAAATTGAAATGAAAACATGCGAGATCAGGCCTATTGGTATCTAGAGAACATTGATGTAACGGGGATCTTTTGCCCTAATAAATTAGGGGATTTTAAGGATGGGCATCAACCTAAGACCTATAAAGCAGGTGAATATGTTTATTTGCCTGACGAATATTCAGATACCATATTTTTTATTACAACCGGCCGGGTAAAAATAGGGACATATTCAGATTCCGGAAAAGAGATAACAAAAGCTATCCTTAGTCCGGGTGAAGTTTTCGGGGAAATGTCATTGGTAGGTGAAGAGAAAAGGAGGGATTTTGCTTTGGCGATGGAAAATACAGAGACCTGCTACATTAAGAAAAATGAAATGAAAGTTTTGCTGAGGGATTATACCGGATTGAACTTGTTCATGATGAAGATAATGGGAAGCCGGGTTTTGAAAATGGAAAAACGATTGGAATCCTTGGTCTTTAAAGATTCCAGAACCAGGATTGTAGAGTACCTGAAAGAATTGGCATCCGAAAAAGGGCAAAGAGTGGGATATGAAACATTGGTGAGGAGTTTTCTTACTCATCAGGAAATAGCGAATCTAACGGCAACTTCCAGACAAACAGTTACTACAGTATTAAATGAATTAAGAAATGATAATATCATAACTTTCAATAGGAAGAGATTGTTGATTCGGGATATGGAGAAGTTGGTTTAGAACTTGTTTGAATTTCACAAAAATGTAAAAAAGGATGATTGGAAAATGAACAATCGTCCTTTTTCTATTCAAACGGATTTCATTTCCTACATTTGCACTAAATTTAAAATTGATTAAAATGAGTAAGGCGAATAATCCAAAACTGAAATCATGGCTAACAGTTGAATCTGACTCTGATTTCCCCATTCAGAATATTCCTTTTGGAATTTTTAGAAAAGGTAAAGGTTTCCGAGTTGCTACTATTATAGGCGATCAAGTCATCGACCTTTTCGAATTGAATAAGAGAGGT
Source organism: Saprospiraceae bacterium (assembly GCA_020631375.1). Taxonomy (GTDB): domain Bacteria; phylum Bacteroidota; class Bacteroidia; order Chitinophagales; family Saprospiraceae; genus JAHDCE01. The sequence continues at coordinate 8,471 of JAHDHJ010000140.1, forward strand.
TACTTTGCTGGATTGAATATTGATAATTCGGTTTTGAAAAGTGAATTTTTGAATGACTTTATTTCTTTGGGAAAAAAGAAAACGAATAAAGTCAGGGAAAGAATTTCAGATCTTTTCAAGAGTACGACTAGGAAATTGAAATCGAATGAAAAGGATAGGAAAGCAATTCTTAGTCCTGTAGGAAAAGTAGAATTGACGATGCCAATAAAGGTAGGGGATTACACCGATTTTTATTCGAGCAGGGATCATGCAACGAATGTAGGGAAGATGTTTCGTGACCCAGAGAACGCCTTGTTGCCGAACTGGCTCCATCTTCCTGTAGGCTATCATGGCCGTGCTTCATCCATTGTCGTTTCAGGTACGGATATAACAAGACCTAAGGGTCAACAAATGCCTGTAGGAGCGGACAAACCCGTTTTTGGTCCTTGCAAATTATTGGATTTTGAATTGGAAGTAGGATTTGTAGTAGGCAAGAAAACGGAATTGGGCGAAAGCATAAACATGGATAATGCAGAAGAGCATATTTTCGGCTTGACGCTTTTCAATGATTGGTCTGCAAGGGATATTCAGAAATGGGAATATGTTCCTCTAGGGCCGTTCTTAGGGAAAAGTTTTGCCTCATCTATTTCGCCTTGGATAGTTACTTTGGAAGCATTGGAGCCGTTCCGTTCCAAATCTCCTAAGCAAAACAAGCCTAAGCCACTTCCTTATTTGAAAAATGACAGGGATAGGAATTATGACATTAATTTATTAGTAGATATCGTTCCGGAAAATGGGGAAGGGAAAACCGTTTGCGAATCCAATTTCAAATATATGTATTGGAATATGTGCCAACAATTGACGCACCATACGGTGAATGGTTGTAATGTAAATGTAGGTGATATGTGTGCCTCCGGCACAATCTCCGGCCCCAAGCGGGGGAGCTTCGGCTCTATGCTTGAAATTTCTTGGAAAGGAACAATGCCGGTAGATATGCCGGATGGCTCCCAAAGAAAATTCATTAATGATAACGATACTGTTGTTATTCGTGGTTTCGGTGAAAAAGACGGAGTTAGAATCGGATTCGGTGAGGTAAGCGGTAAGATTTTACCGGCTAAGAAATGATATGGAATCCGATTGATATTAAAAAATCCCTGCTATGAAAATAGCAGGGATTTTTATTTGTGGATTTTGAGAAATAAGATTTTGCTTTTTTATCTTCCACTTAAAATCTATTCATCTATTTAGAAGCCGGAGTAGGTCTGGCTTTTCTTTTAGTTTTGAACAATTCCTTAACATCCTTTTCTTTCATAAATGAATGTTCCTTGAATGCAGCAGTAGTGAATTTCTTTATTCCTTGGTAATCTCCCCCACGCTTGTCCACATATTTTTTCAACAATCTTCTTAGATAAGACAAGTACAAGTCCTTGATGCTTTGGTTGAACTGCTCATTGCCGAATAGGTTCATATAAGAAGAAAATACCTTGTGCATATCGAACCAAGTTGAGAAATCCGTTTCTTCCAAATTTTCCATCAATGTGCGGATATATACCAAGATGGATTGGCGGATAGCTTCGTTATTCACAGAAAGTCCTTCATGTGAGTCATGGTATTTTTTTACGACAGCCATTACTTCCTCATTCACATATCCTTTGCTATGTACGATTTTTAGGGTATCATATAATTTTTTAATGTCATCATTGATATCCGCATCCAATAATTCCATGAATTTTCTATCCGCATCAACATTCAAGGCAGGAGATTTTGAATGATGCAAATCCATTAGGAAATCAAAATACTGCTCATTGAAATCCTTATTGTTCTTTCTTTCGTTATTCAATAAGGGAACCAAAGCATTTTTATAATCATCATTCAATTCCATGAAATTAAGGAATAAACCAAGCAGATAAGTATGTTCTGGTGTACCCTTTAATTTATCATCCAGTAAAATACTTGCATACGGTTGATAAATGCTAGAATTGTTTTCTTGGTTACTGATTCTATAAGCCAAGAAATCCCTTAATTGTCCGAACATGATCTTTTGTTCCGGAGCAGTCTTAGGAAATTCTGTAGATAGATAATTATAGTCTTTGAATTGTCTTTTATATCTGATATAGGATGATTTTCTATTGAGAACATCACGCAATTCAGTCATTTTTTGGTTTTGTAACCACCATTTCACCCTTTTGTTCTGGATGTCCTTTAGGATATTGGTGATCCAAATGTCACTACTCAAAGAAAAGCCAACTTGGACGGATAGCCCGATTCTGTTTTTAAGAATGTCAAAATTGGGTGAATTGCAAATGAATAGTAGGATGTTGCGGAAATGATTCTGTGATTGGACATACTTGTAATCAGGATTCAGTTGACCTCTTAGGATGGTGAAACCTAATGCTTTCGGCAAGTAAAGTCCTGCAAAATCATCATTAAGTAATTGCTCTTCCAGACTTTTCAATTGCAAAGGTTCTGCATCAGCAACAGCAACATATAACTGCTCGATGGCAGGTTCGAAATGTTCTTGTAATGCTTTGTAATCTTCCTCCTCTTCTGTATCCATGAATGCTTGGAATAATTCGGATGCTTGTATTGCCTCCGCTATTTTGACCAAGTGTCCTTTGTATGCTTCATTTAATTCAGCCATAACGTACTATATAAGTTCTTTTAATTGATAGTCCATAGTTGGAACCCTTGTACTCTTTTTTGAAAGAGTCGGCTGACGCCGAAAAGTAGTACCCAACTATGGACTATGCTATTGTTATTCAATAACGAAATGCAAATGTAAGCTTTAATGTCGGACTTTGCAATTCCATTGCCGATTTATCCATAATTATAATTTAAAATCATTTGAATAATAATTTTACTCATTTAAAATTTTCTTTATATT
>JAHDHJ010000141.1 GCA_020631375.1 Saprospiraceae bacterium
ATACAAATTTTAAATTACTCATTATTATTATTATTATTAAAAGATGGTTAGATAATTAGATTTAGAGATTTTTAGATAATTAATCTAAGTTGCGTTAGACGCAAGTTGAATTAATTATTTTACTTTTTTATCGGGTAGCAGGGTAAAAATTCTCCAATAACAAGATTTAGATAAATGATTGAGGAATAAACAAAACTGCCTGAAAATCTCTATATCTAAATATCGGGTCATCTACCTAATAAGTGCGAGTCATACTTTCCGGTACACAAATAAGAAAATCCGCTTTACCTTTGTTCTCTTCGGAAACGGATGAAATATTTTCCTGTGTAACAACAGAAATCGTCATGATTCTAGTCTCGGGTTTTTCCTTTTTTATATACCAAGAAATGCCTTCGAAATTATCGGAATGATATGAGCCGTTATAATGGATGAAGTGTCCATCGTCTAATAAATTATTGGAAATAAAATATCCCATCGTCGCATCTTTTACCGCTTGGGCATGAGGGAAATTAATATTCCCATGTTCATCATCGGACATTTCCAATAAGGCTTTATAACCAGGTAATTCCAAATCCACTTCGATAGGCAATGGCGGTAAAAATTCTTTCGCCCGATCACTTAATGATTCCAAGGAAGACAATCCTTTATGAAAGACCATAGAGGCATATCTTCTGGGAATATTCGTAGCGACAAAACCCGTATTGTTTTCTTTGGCAAATTCTAATAAAGGTTTATAATCCGTTTTGTAATTCGGCCAAACCCTTGCTTCTTTTTCAAAATTTTTCTGTTGGATTGCCCCGCTTAAATATTCGTTCAGAATTAATTGGTTATCTGTCTCAAACATTTCTGCACCTAGAATTATATTGCCATTACTTTGCTTGAACAAGTCCTTGGTCAATTCCAATTCCAACCAATGCGCAATCGGATTATCATGCAATTCTCCAAAAAGAATGACATCCGCATTTTTGGCTTCTTTCAAAATATTTTCATATTCGACTTCTTTTCCTTTTTTATTAAAAACCTTATAGGCTTCTTTATGAATAGAAAAAGATGAAGCGAAAAATATGGCGAGGATGAATGTAATATATTTCAATTGATTTATATTTTGTTTAGTTGCGTTTTACGCAACTTGAATTAATAATTCAAACAAAAATAATAATCTAATTTGGAAGCTGTTTAAAAACCGTTCTAAATCATTTTCATTAATTCGGAAATGGATTCCTCTTCCTTGGAACGCATGATTTTTTTTTCGGTTTCTGTCTTATCTCCAAAACCACATAAATGAAGAACGCCATGTATAATAACACGATATAATTCGGTGAGGAAAGGAATTTGAAATAGGAGGGCATTTTCTTTTATCCTATCTATGCTGATAAAAATGTCGCTCTCTATATTTTCGTCGGACAAAGGGAATGTGATGATATCCGTATAGGTATCATGATTGAGATATTCCATATTGATTTTATGAAGATATTCGTCCGAACAAAATACATAAGTAATAACATCAAGGGAATGCCCTTCAGTTATTATGATTTGTTTAATCCATTCTTCCAATACTTCTTCCTCTTGGATACGGAACTCGGTATCTTCGTAAGTAAAATGGATTTCTTCTTTTAGAATTTCGGATTCTCCGGGAAACTGAAAAGACATCAATCAGACTTTGAACTGCATTTCTACCGTACTCCCATTATCTGAAAATATGACGAGGTCTGACAATTGCTTCATCATAAAAACACCTCTTCCTCCACATTTCAATAAATTTTCTGGAGAGGTGGGATCGGGAATGGCTGAAAAATCAAAACCCGGACCTTCGTCGGTAACCTTAAAAGTAATGTCTCTCTTTCCTTTATTCATGCCGACAATGACTTTCTTGTCCGTATCAGAATCGTTTCCGTGTACGATTGCATTCGTAACGGCTTCTGTAATGGAAATAAGGATATTACCATAAACTTCCGGCCCAACATCAAATCGTTCAACTACATTTTCTACAAAAGCTTCCACTTCAGGAATGTGCTTAATATCTGATTGAAATTCCAACATTTCTTGCAATTTATTAGCCATGTCTTTTAAGAATGGTTGATAGTATATAATATGTAATCTAAGTTGCGTAAAACGCAACAGACTTTAGACATTAGACATTAGACAATTCATATTAAATTAATAGGATGGTTTTCGCAGAAAACCAATTTAAATTTAGGTACTAGAATCTAAATACTAATATCTGTTACATTTTACGCAAATGAATTATGTAGTTGTTATTTTGTTGCTTATATTTTGTTTTATTCATTCGTCTTTTTCAGACTCTTATAATATTCCTCTACAAGGTTTTTATAATAAGGCTTCAATGATGGTGAAACTGTTTTGTACATATCTATTTCAGCTTCCCGTTTTTTGATGTATTCTTTCAGGGCAGGAGGCATTTTTCTTTCTCGCTGCGTAGCTGTTTCCGCTTTTCGCTTTTCGTCGAATTCTCGTTGGCGATCCGCTTTTTCCGATTTTAATAAACGGGTCATGATGTCTTGTTGGCGTTTCATAGTTTCGGTATTCAGTCTTTTATTCACCAAATCCTTTTCCGTTTTATTCATCTGATCCAATATCTCCTGAAGTTCGGGATCTCCTCCTTCACCTGATTGTTGTTTTTGCCTTTGCATTTTTTCCATCGCTTCCCGAATGGCTCCTTGTCTTTTTGCCATTTCGGCAAAACGTTTACTCATTCCTTTTCCTCCCTTTCCTTTCATTCCGTCCTTCATCTGCTCCATGTCCTTGTTCAATTGCTCTTGCAATCCTTTCATGCTTCCCGGTGTTTTTCCTTTCTTCCCTTTACCTTGTCCTTTTCCATCACCGGGCTTTTGGCAATTCTGATTGCCTTGCATTTGGGCGGCCATTTCTTGTTGCATTTGATTAAGGACTTCACTTAGCATCAATGCCAAATCGTTCAATCCTTTCATGGAAGCATTTTCGTTGACGGCAGCTTGTTGCTTTCTGCGTTCTTCCAAATGTTTTAACGACTCCTTTATATTGTCTTTTACTTCCGTTACTTTTTCTGTAACAAATGATTCTATTTGGTACACTCTCTTGCTCAGTGCATGGAGGCTATCTTCTACGATTTTGAAATCATCCTTGATTTTGTATTGGTTTTGAACCAATTCTACATAACGAGGGGTATTTATGGCAGTTTTATTGATATCTCCCATTACTTCTTCTTGCTCGAAAGAAAGGGTGACTAGGTTTTCCAATAATTGACGCAAAGCGTCCATATCTTCTTCCATCTGTTCCTGCTCACCTGCCTGCATTTGCATCTGCATTTGAGAAGCAGCCTGTTTCATTTTTTCTGAAGCACTCTTCTGTGATTCGGATGCTTTGCTTTTTTCTCCTTTCTGCAATTCTTCTTCTCCCTTATCCAGATCCTTTTCGATTTCTTCCATGGCTTCCTGCATACCATCCATGTCCATAGGGTTTTCCAATTCCTTATTCTTCTCCTCCAATTCATCCATCTTCTCTTGGATTTCCTCGAATTTCTCTTGGATTTCTTCCTGCTTCTTCTCTAATTCTTCCTGGCTCTTTCTGTCTTCTTCCGTATCCTCACTTAATTTTTCTGTTTCTTCAGCTAATTTCTCCAAATCTTCAATCTGGTCCATCATTTCGCTTTCCATTTCCAATTGCTTGAACAATTCCAGCATTCTATCCAGCTCCATTTCCAATTCCTCATCATTCATTTCCATTTCCTCAAGATTTTCCAAGGCATCTTCCTTTTCCATCTTTTCCATCAATTCCTCCATCTGCTTCATGAGGTCTTTCATTTCCTCACTCATCAATTCTTCGAATAATTTTTGGATTTTTTCTTGTTTCTCTACCAATTCTTCCTTGGATTGCTCAAACTCCTCTTGGTTTTTCATGTTCTCCTCGAAATTGTCCTTAGCATTTTCGATTTTTTCTTCTAGCTCCCTCTGCTGTTCCATGAGTTTTTCCAACTCTTTCCTATCCTGCCAATCCAATTCTTTCTCTTGGAGAATCTTCTCCCTCATTTCTTTCATCTTTTCTTGAATCTCCTTCGATTCTTTCATTGCCTCTTTGAGGTCCTCCTTGATTTCCTCATTATTCTGCTCCTCTATTTCCTCAATTTCCTCAAGCGAAGGCATTTCAAAAGTCATCAATTGTGTTCTAGCGGATTTTATGCCATTGATACCATCATTATCAAATACCTCAAAATAATAAGAAATATTATCTCCGGGTTTTAAGTTCAAATTACGAACATCCCAAGTATAATCATATTGTACCCGCTTGCCTTTTGGTTGCTTAACCGGGATGGAATTCAATTGTCCCTCTGCTCCGTTTTCTTTTTTTATCCTATAATTGAAATTCAATGTTGTCAAGCCATAATCATCTGCTGCATCTCCTACAAAAAATAAGAGTTTGCTATCCAAACTGTCTTGGAATTTTTCAACGGCTATAGTCGGATTCAAATCCGGAATAACGGAAATGGTATAGGAAATAGAATCCGCATTGGGTAGCCTATCATTGGAAACATATACTTTGTAGGTTTCATCTTTCATGGCTTTCCGCTTGAAAGAAAAGAATTTCGTACCATTCCTTTTCGCTTCTTTGGAATTCGTATTTCCAGAGAATTTCAAATCAATCTTATCCGTATGGCGGGTATCGAACAGCCAATCCAAATTCGTTCCCAATGGAACAACCATATCTCCGATATCTTTCATTCCCTCATCTTTCCTACCTGTGTAGGATGGATAATCGAGTCTGACTTCAAAACCGGAAATGTCCGGTTTTTTCAATACATTCAAAGCATATTCGTCAGATGAAAACCCTCCGGAGGTCAATTTAAAATCGGTATCTTTTTGGACATTGCTAAACTTATATGTAAAAGTGTTCTTAGAAGATTGTGCCAATTTATATTGATAGCCATCTACATCCACATATACTTCGCTGGGAAGAACTTCTCCTTCTGTTTTTACTTTCAAAAGGAAGTCCTCGTATTGAACCACCTCGAAATCTTCATTTTCTAATTGAAACGTAAATGGGGCTTCCCTTTCGAATTCTTTGTCATTATTGACAATACGATTCGTGCTTTCTGTTATTACGCTGGGTGCTGCCCACAAAATAAATAGCAATGCGAAAAGTGGTGGCATTGCATATTTTAAATATTTCCTATTTTTCCCTAAATCGATGGCTTTTTGGAAAGGGGTCAGTTTTATGTCTTCTGACTTCTGGTCGATACTTGCCAATAGTAAGCTATTATTAGAGCCTGTTGTTTCTGATTGTTGCTTAAGTTGTAGGATGTTCAGTAATTTATCCTTTACGACATGAAAATGTTCCCCAATGATAGAAGCTGCCTTTTCATGTGAAATGACTCTTCCCAATTGGAAAATCTGTAGCAATGGCCAAAAAACGCCTATTGCCAAACTCAAACCGCTTATTCCCAAAAAGGTTAGAAAGAAACCTTTTCTAACTGATTTGTCAAAATAATAATAGTATTCCAATACGTTGAAAAGAATAAACAATGCGAGAATTCCACCAAAAACATAAAGGGAACCCTTTATGAGTTTATTGAAATAATATTTTCTTATGAAACGATCCAGTTTGGATATAAGGAGGTCGTAGTTACTCTTAGCTTCTGCCATTTTCTATTCTAGTTTTTCTGGGATTTATCTGACAATATCGTCAGCCCTGACCCAGAAACATCCTCAAAAGATTTTCTCCTATTCTGTAAAGTCAATTTTAAAAAATGGTTTTGATTTGTGCATTAGGACTTTTTGGATATACGAGAAAAACTGTTTTTTGTTTCACCAAAAGTACAAAATCTCACAGCAAGTGTCAAGCAGTAGGGAGGTATCTTCTTGGCATGGCTAGATCATAGTTGGATTGATGGGCAAGCCAACAGTGAAAATGGAGCCTTGCCCTTCTTCTGATTGGACTGATAATGTGCCTTTTAGTTTTTTAATTATTTTCATGCAAATGGATAGTCCAATACCGGTTCCTTGGTAATCGGATCGTTTGTGGAGGCGTTGGAAAATGACAAAAATCCGATCTAATTCATCTTGGGGAATGCCGATTCCCCTGTCTCGGAAGCTAATGAGGTACTTCCCCTCTTCTTGTTCGCAGCTTATTGATATTTCCGGAGGTGTTCCGGGTTTGTTGAATTTGAGTGCGTTTCCGATTAGGTTTTGGAATAATTGGGAAACAAGGGATTCACTAGAAACGATTGTAGGCAAGTCCTGTTTTTTTATCAGGGCATTGGATTCACTTATTTTCAGTGCGAAATTAAGCAAGGTTCCATCCAGTACATCGTTTAGGTTTACGGTTTCCCTCCATTCCATATTTTCTCCCACAGTAGTATATTTTAATAAATCTTTCAGTAGTTTGGACATCCTTGTTACTCCTGTATTCACATAAGCAAAGAATTCTTCTGAAGATTCGTCTAATTGGTCGGCATATCTTTTTTGTATCATGTTCGAATAACTCCCTATCATTCTAAGCGGTTCGTTTAGGTCATGGGAAACGACATATGTGAATTGTTTTAGGTTTTCATTGGCTACTTTGAGCTGTTCGTTTTGCTCTGCTATTTTATTATTTTTCCTGATGAGTTCATTTTGGAATTTTGTGAGTAGTTTGATTTCCTGTTCTTTCTTTTGGATGTCGTATTGGATTTCTATATCTATAATTTGGCGGTTTCGCTGATCTATGGCATAATTTTCTTGTGCTTGGGAATAAATCAATTGGTATTCCAAGGCTTTCTTATAATCTCCTTTTTCTTGGAATATATTAGACATGATTCTGTATCCTTTAATCTCGTTGGCGGTGTCTTTTATTTGCTTGGACCCAATAATCCCCTTGCCTATGTATTTCATTGCCAAATCAAAATCCCCCAGTTTGTAATATATATTCCCGAGTGTGATGTAGTTGGTTTGCTTCCCCTCCAAATTGCTTGTTTTCTCAATAATCTCTTCGGATTCAAAGGCATATTTGAGTGCTTCTCTGTACTTTCCTTGAGCTAATAGTGTACCACTGATTTGGGAGAGCGTATGGACTAGCATTTTTGTATAGTTCATTTCCCTTGCCATAGACAACGCTCTTTCAAAATAATCCATAGCTTTTTCCAAATCGCCTACTACGAAATAGATATTGCCAGCATTATTCATAATGGTTAGGACCGTACTATCATCAATTACATTTTCATAATTATCCAATACGATATTATAGCGCTCTAATGCTTCGTTATAATTGAAAAGTTTGGCATAGATTGTTCCTATGTTAATTAGACTATGGGCTACTCCATATTTAAAATTGATTTTTGAACTTATATCATAGCCGTTCATGAAGTTGAACATCGCCGTTTTGAAATCGTTCTGGGAAGCATTATAGACACCTATGGCATTGAGTCCTATATATTCTTTCTCTTTGTCCTCTAATTTTTTACTTAATTCCAGTGTCAAATTTCCATATTCTAACACTTTTGTATATTCATGTCTCCTCAAATATACTTTTACTAGCTGGCTATATATTTCCAAATAAAGTTTATCTCCCAGTTCATTTTCTCCTGCTATTTCCAATGTTTTGGAAGCATTATCTATTGATTCGTCATATTCGTTTTTTTGATAATGCAATTCACTGAGTGCCAATAGAAACTTGGCTTGGGTACAAGGAATATTTTCTATTTCTTCTATAGAATTCTGACATTCTTCAAAGATTGCAATAGCATCTCCAAAGTATTCCTTATGTAAATAGGTCAGTCCTTTTTCTATTTGTATATCCCAGTAAAATCCTTTCTTTTCAGGAAAAAACCGAAGTGCCGCATTTAAATATGCTAATGACTTATCATGAAAATCGCAATCATAATTATAGCGCCCCTGGGTATTGAATATCCTTGACATGAGTAGTAGTATTCGAGCCTTTGACTCGATACCATCTGACTCTAATGCCTTTTCTAACGCTGAATTTGCTAAGTCTAGAGAATCCGTGAATTTCCTCTGGCAAAGAGAAATTTCTGCCTCAGCCAAATCTTTTATAGTAGGTACCATACTTTTGGATATAAGATGGATTAGATAAATGTGTTCATAATTTACCTTTATGTTTCTTCATAAACCATTCCAGAAATTAGTAAGGGAAAATAAATAATGTTATTTATTTTCCCTTAACAATTTTGTTATCCCTAAAATCTGGCAATTATTTGGTTAACGCCACACAAAACCTCCTTGTCTTACTCTACAACACCTACTAAAGTCAGAATATGCTTTTTAGGGTCAGTATTTGTGATTACTGTAATTTCAGGTCTTTGTTTACCGGCTTTATGTTTACTGTTATATGTTACGGTAATCGCACTTTCATCACCCGGTTTCAATGGGAAAAATGAAAATCCCGGAGCCGTACATCCGCAAGTAGCTGTAGCATCCATTATGAGTAAATCATCATTTCCTGTATTCTTGAAGAAAAATTCGTGTTTTATGACTTCTCCCTCTTTTATCGTACCGAAATCATGAACTGTTTTTTCGAATTTTATCTTAGGTGCTTTACTTTTCTTGGCAGCTTCTTTCTTTGCCGCTTCTTTCTTTGCCGCTTCTTGCCTCGCCTTTTCTTTCTTTGCCTTGGCTTCCGCCAATTTCTTTTTCTCAAGGCGGATACTATCTCTTTTTAATTGGGCTAACCTTGCCTTTTCTGCTTCTTTTTGCTTTTCCGCCAAGGCAAGGGCAGCAGCTTCCTCTTCCATCCGTTTTTTTATTTCTGTGGAATCCACTTCAGCTATAGGTTTCGCCGGAGTGGTCGAATCTGTGACATCCGTTGCGGGAATTGAGTCTGATGAATCTGTAAAGCAAGAAGTAAAAATTAAACTTAGAAAACTTAAAAGTATCAGGATTCTCATTTTCATAATTATATTGTTCAACATAATATCACTATTAGGGTTTTCGAACGAATAAATGTTCATTCATTAGACGTAAATCCAAGCAAAAAAGCTGTTAATAAAAAGCAAAAGGCTCTTTTGTTCAGACCAACATCCTAATTGGGTCTTCCAAAACACTTCTGAATGTTTTTAGGAATTGGGCGCCCATAGCCCCATCGACAACCCTGTGGTCACAAGATAATGTAACTTTCATCATATTGCCGATAGTTAGTTCACCGTTTTTGACTATAGGTTTTTGGATAATGGAACCTACTGCCATAATACAAGCATCCGGCGGATTGATAATGGCTGTGAATTCTTCTATTCCGAACATTCCCAAATTAGAAATGGTAAAAGTATTTCCTTGCATTTCTTGTGGTTGGAGTTTACGTTCTTTGGCTCTTCCTGCCATCTCCCTTACTTCTCCGTTGATTTGGGAAAGGGATTTGCTATCCGCATTTCTAATCACCGGAACCAGCAAACCATCAGCAACTGCCACCGCTACTCCTATATTCACTTCCTTATTGATTCTTATTGTATCTCCCAGCCATGAGGAATTCACATTCGGATGTTGTTTCAATGCAACTGCCGCTGCTTTGACAACTAGGTCATTGAATGAGATTTTGGTTGGTGCAATTTCATTGAGTTTCGACCTTGATTCTATCGCCTTGTCCATATTCATTTCAATCGTCAAATAGAAATGAGGTGCGGAAAACTTGCTTTCGCCCAATCTCCTTGCTATTACTTTCCTCATTTGGGAAACAGGAATATCTTCATAGTTCTCTGAAGAAGCAGGGTTGTTGCTTCCCATATTCAAAATGGGCAATTGTGGTTTGGGTGGGGCAGAAATGGTTTTGGACAGATCTGTCAAAGGCTTATTTCCGCTTCCTAATGCTGCTTCCACATCTTTTTTGACAATACGTCCATTATCTCCTGTTCCGGTAATGGCTGCGAGATTGATACTTGCTTCCTTTGCCATTTTCTTTGCTAATGGTGATGCCTTTATTCTTCCATCGGCAAAACCATTCCCAACTACGGGAATTTCTGCCGTAACTACAGGAGCTGCGGTTACCACATCCTTGGCAGGCTCTTTCGGCAAATCCGTTTTAGGTTCATTAGCAAGTGGTGCATCCTCTCCCGAATTAAGAAGTGAATCAAAGTTCTCTCCTGCTTCACCTATTACCGCTAATACCCCGCCTATGGCAACGGCTCCCTCTGCAATAGCAACATGTAACAAAACACCATCTGCCGGAGATTCAAAATCCATTGTTGCTTTGTCTGTCTCAACTTCTGCCAACAAATCTCCTATTTCAACAGTATCTCCTACTTTTTTATGCCAAGCCACAATGTTTCCTTCTTCCATTGTGTCACTCATACGGGGCATGCGTATTACTTCTGCCATGATTTCTTATTTAATTCAATATCACTAATAATGAAATTGATGTTAGATAGTTCGGATTTTAAATCCAAATATTCGTTTGCGGTTACCCGCAATTTAGATTATTTTTTATGATTCTAGCAATTGTTCATAAGGTGCTCCTTCCTCTCCTACAATCATTATGATTGTGCCGACCTTTATTTTTTGGCTTGTTTCCGGATGTTTATAAAGTATGGTTCCTTCCCTAAAAGAATCAATTTCTATAACTGCTTTATCCGTTTCCACCTCAGCAATAACATCCCCTTTCTGCAATTTATCTCCTATCCCAACTTTCCAATTAAGAATAAGTGCCTCTTCCATTTCATCACTTAACCTAGGTAGTCGGATGATATCCATTCCGCTCGCCTTGTCTATTTTCTTTTTGTCTTTAGACTCTACTTGCTTCAATAAATCTATTGCATTTTCACCACTCTGTCCTATTACTCCGAGTATATCATTTACCTTGACTTCTCCTCTCGGAACTTTTATGTAGAGTAGAATACCATCATTCTCTGCCTCTAACTCCATTACGGATTTTTCGGTTTCAATCTCAAGGATAGCTTCTCCTTTTTTAATGGCTTCCCCTTCTTTTTTCAACCAATTAAGCACTACTGCTGAGTCTTGCTCTTCAGAAAACTGAGGAAGTCTTAGTATTTCAGCCATAGTATATTTTGTTCTTTGAATAAAATTAGTCCAAAAATAGTTTAAAAAACACTTAAGAACAATGAACTTAGCCAAAATTTATTCTTTAACTTACTTAAAACAAATACTTATCCTCGACTGAGGAATTATTTGTAATTTTGTGGCAATATGAATTTTTCGTCAAAATTAATGGAACAGGCTGTAGAAGCCTTTGCTGGATTGCCCGGGATAGGCAAGAAATCCGCTTTGCGGTTGGTTTTGCACCTTGTGAACAAAGACATGGATGATGTAGAGGGTTTTACCAATGCAATGATCCAGTTGAAAAAAAACATAAGGGCTTGTAAAACCTGCCATAATTTATCCGAT
>JAHDHJ010000142.1 GCA_020631375.1 Saprospiraceae bacterium
ATTATTAGACTTAATCTGATAATTCTAAAACAAAATTAACATGACACCTGACCAATTAAAAAAATTAGAAGCCAAAACGGCCACCCTTGGCCACTATCTTTGACGTCCCTAACCGTAAAATGAAAATAGAGGACAAGGAAGCCTTTACCCTCGATCCTGATTTCTGGAATGACCCAAAACGTGCGGAATCCATTCTAAAAGAAATTAAAAAACATAAATATTGGGTAGAGATATTCGAGGAAACAGAGCAGTATGTAGAAGATACGGCAATCCTATATGAATATTACAAGGAAGAAGAAAGTACAGAGGAAGAAGTCGAGGAAGCTTACCAAATAGCAGTGAAGAAAATCGAGGAAATGGAATTCCGTGCCACATTGAACAAAAAGGAAGATGAACTCGATTGTATTCTTCAGATCAATGCCGGAGCAGGAGGGACCGAAAGCTGTGATTGGTCTGCTATGCTAGAGAGAATGTACACCATGTACGCAGAGAAAAATGGTTATAAATTAAGATTATTGGATCGGCAAGAAGGGGAAGTTGCTGGCATTAAATCTGTAGAATTGGAAATTTCCGGAGAGTTCGCATATGGAATGCTGAAAGGAGAAAATGGTGTACATCGTTTGGTTCGGGTAAGCCCCTTTAATTCACAAGGAAAAAGAATGACTTCATTTTCCTCCGTATTCGTACATCCTGTCATAGATGATACCATAGAAATCAATATTAATCCATCTGACTTGAAATGGGATACCTACCGGGCAAGTGGTGCAGGAGGACAACACGTGAACAAAACGGAATCCGCAGTGCGGGTGACGCATATTCCTACAGGATGTGTTACGGACTGCCAAGAAGAGCGTTCACAACATTTGAACCGTGAAAAAGCGATTCAAAAATTAAAGAACTTACTCTACGAATTGGAGCTTCAAAAACAATATGCAGAAAGAGATAAAGTAGAGGCAGGGAAAATGAAAAACGAATGGGGTTCACAAATTCGTTCCTATGTTCTGGATGATCGCTGGGTAAAGGATTTGCGTTCCGGTTATAAAGTCCATAATCCGGATGCCGTCCTCAATGGGGATATTGGAGAATTCCTAAAATCTGTCCTGATGATGAATTCCTTGAAAATGGATTAAGAGCATGTTTAAAAAATGGTTCGGATAAATTTTATCCGAACCATTTTTTCATTTCCGTTTATTTTAGAAACCTGATTGAGTACCAGTTTTATCTGAAAATCTCTAAACCTAAGATCTAGCAATCTCTTTAATACGCCCTCATATCCTTACCCTCCATGAAATTCATGAAAGCTCTGTTCACTACACGGTTTCCTCCCGGAGTAGGGTAATTTCCAGAAAAATACCAATCTCCCTTCCGCTCAGGACATGCTTCATGTAGTCCCTCTAAAGTTTGATAAATCACTTCCACATCAGGTTCTATACCTTTCGGCTTAATAATTTCACCGATTTTTCTTGAAATCTCTTCTTGGGAATAGGTATTGAATAATTCTATTACCTGATTTTCTATTTCGGCAACAGGCAGATTCTCATGTTCCTTACAACGGGCATAAGCCGCATGGAGCAAATGTTCTTTTTTATCTATCCTCAACAATTCCGTCAAGGCACGGAATGCTACAAAATCATTCATTTTGGACATATCTATTCCATAACAATCCGGATAACGGATCTGCGGAGCAGCAGAAACAATAATGATTTTCTTAGGTCTCAGCCTAGAAGCAATCCTGATAATACTTTGTTTCAATGTCGTTCCCCGAACGATCGAATCATCTAACAATACTAAGGTATCCACATGATTTTTCACAATGCCATAAGTCACATCATAAGCATGTGCCACCAATTCATCTCTAGAACTATCATCTGCAATGAAAGTCCTTAATTTAGCATCCTTTACAATCAACTTTTCCACCCGAACCCGCTTATCAAGGATTTCCTTAATCCGCAGATCAGTCATCGATCCATTTTCTGTCTGGATTTGTTCGGTTTTCAGCTCATTCAACTTCGATTCCAGCCCCTTGATTAAACCAAGGAAAGAGGTTTCGGCCGTATTGGGAATAAAACTGAAAACAGTATTGTCCAAATCACCATCTATAGCATCATATACTCTACTCGCTAGAACCTCACCCAACTTTTTCCGTTCCAAATAAATATCCCTATCCGTTCCCCTTGAAAAATATATGGACTCAAAAGAACATGATGTTTGCTCTTTCGGTTCAGTAAACTGCTCTATACTAAATCTTCCGTCCGATTTAACAATCACTGCGTGGGCAGGAGGCAATTCCTTGATTTTGGAAATATGGATCCCAAAGGATGTTTGGATGGCGGGACGCTCGGAAGCTACCACAACGACTTCATCATCCTTATAATAATACGCAGGTCTGATTCCTCCCGGATCACGCATGACAAATGCATCCCCATGACCAATCATCCCACACATCACATATCCCCCATCAAAATCCTTTGCAGAATTTTCAAGAATATTCTTAACGTCTAGGTTCTTAAAAATCAAATCATTCACATCAGGATTCTTATACCCCTCAGCAGTATATTCATCATACAAACCTTGTACTTCCTCATCTAGAAAATGTCCTATTTTTTCCAATACGGTAACCGTGTCTGATTTTTCCTTAGGATACTGACCTATGCCAACCAAATTTTGGAATAGTTCATCCACATTCGTCAGATTGAAATTGCCAGCAAGGACAAGATTCCTTGATATCCAGTTATTTTGTCGCAGAAAAGGGTGGCAGGACTCTATACTATTGATACCATGCGTGCCATACCTCAAATGACCTAAAAGCAATTCGCCCGTAAAGGGCAAATGTTCCTTGAGCCATGCTGGATGAGCCAGTTTATCCTTGTATTTGTTGAAATAATTACTATGGATATAGTCAAAGATTTCCTCAATGGAATCTTTCTTATTGCTTCGATGCCTACTGATATAGCGTTTGCCTGGAGGCATGCCCAATTTAACCGTTGCAATTCCAGAACCGTCCTGTCCCCGATTCCGTTCTTTTTGCATTAGCAAAAATAATTTGTTCAGCCCATATAAGGCAGTACCATATTTTCTATGGTAATAAGAAAGTGGTTTCAGCAATCTTATGAAAGCTATACCACATTCGTGTTTGATTTGATCACTCATTGTACCCCTCCAGTTTTGGGAATGAGCCACAAAGGTAGTTCCTATTTATAGAACACACAACAGAAATATAAGCGATGTGGATAACTTGGGGATAAATATCTTGTCCAACACTTTAAATAGGCATATATTAGACTTTGTTGAATTTTAATATTTCATTACACAACTAAAATATTGTAATGACCATCTTATAAAATGTAAGATTTTATTACATAAAATAAGGAATCATGGCATTAAAAATGAATTTTTTCAGAGTACCCCGGCATCGCAAATATGATTATTTGCCGAGGTACTATGATGCGGATAAGGCAGAATTGCAAGAGCGGGTTAAGAAAGCCGAACTAATGGCTCAAGATACCGTAGAAGGTGCCAAAGCAAGGATAGCCCATAAATTATCCAACAGAAGTGGAAACGGTAGGGCATTTGAACCACAAAGAAGAAAAGCGGTATTGCGTTCTAATTTGATGCTGATAGGAATAATAGCAGCACTGATTATTACGTTTTTATTATTGTGGGATATTTACATGCCTGAAATCATTGATATACTAGAATAGGGTTTTCAGGAGAAAAACCTAATAACTAAAACAATTGATGGCAGATGTTATTAAGTTATTACCCGATTCCATAGCCAATCAAATTGCAGCGGGCGAGGTCATTCAAAGACCTGCTTCTGTAGTAAAGGAGCTAATGGAAAATGCAGTGGATGCGGGTAGTACGAATATAAAACTGGTAATAAAAGATGCTGGCAAGACCTTGATACAGGTTATTGACAATGGCTGCGGCATGTCCGAAACGGATGCCCGCATGAGTTTTGAACGCCATGCCACTTCCAAAATAAAAAAAGCCAAGGATTTGTTCAGTATCAGAACCATGGGGTTCAGGGGGGAGGCATTGGCATCCATTGCCGCTATCGCCCATGTGGAAATGCGGACAAGAAGGGCTAATGATGAAGTTGGGAGTAGATTGGTAGTGGAAGGCTCCGAAGTGAAAACACAAGAATCCTGTCAATGTGCCCCAGGCACTATATTCGCCGTTAAGAACCTTTTTTATAATGTCCCTGCCCGCAGGAATTTCCTCAAAACGAATACTGTGGAAATGAGGCATATCATAGATGAATTCCAACGAGTCGCCTTGGCACATCCCGATATTTTCTTTTCCCTGCATCATAATGCTTCCGAAATGTTCCATCTTCAAGCTGGGAATATGAGGCAGCGGATTGTTGGCTTATTGGGACAACATACCAATAAAAAACTGGTTCCGGTAGAAGAGGAAACGGACATCGTAACGATAAGGGGTTATGTAGGCAAAGCTGAATTTGCCAAAAAGACGAGAGGCGAACAATTCTTTTTCGTGAATGACAGATTCATAAAAAGTAGTTATCTGAACCATGCCGTCATGACGGCTTTTGAGGATTTATTACCTAGCGGACACCATCCTTTGTATGTATTGTTTATAGAGATTGACCCTGCACGTGTGGATATAAATGTCCATCCGACCAAGCAAGAAATCAAGTTTGACGACGAACGATTATTATACAATTACCTAAAGGTAACTGTCCGCCATGCTTTGGCACAATATAATATCACACCTACTTTGGACTTTGAAACGGATAATACTTTTGCTCCGGTTGTACCCAAATATCCAAGAACGGAAAATTATACAGAAAGAAAATCCAATGCTGTTTACAGCGCGCCATCTTCCATTAACCAAGAGGGAAGACATAAGAATAATTTGAAAAATTGGCAGAAATTATACGACGGATTGGATGATGGCGAAAACCCAGAAGAATCTGTAACCATAGAAAGCAAAGCTTCTGAAAAAACAGAATTGGATGATAAGTTGGGAACATTCTCAAAAGAAGAAAAACCACCTTACCAAATCCACAATACCTATATTGTCAGCCAGATTCGATCGGGTTTCATGCTCATAGACCAACAAGCTGCACATGAGCGGATTCTCTACGAAAAGTATATGGAAGTCTTGGAAAACCAAGAACCCGTTACCCAAAAAGAGCTTTTCACCAAAACCATAAAAGTAGCTCCCGCTGATGCGGAATTGCTAAAGGATATGTTGGAACAAATCAATCTTTTGGGTTTTGATATCCGAGAATTAGGAACGGATACTTTTGTGATCCATGGAATGCCCTCGGGAATTGCTGCCGGAACAGATGAGCAAGAATTGATAGAAACCCTGATTGAGCAATATAAAATGAATATTGACATTACTGCAAATATCAAGGAAAAAATTGCTCGTTCAATGGCATACAGTGCTTCTGTAAAACGAGGGAAATCATTGACTATTCCAGAAATGCAGAAAGTTATTGATAAATTATTCGCTTGTACGATGCCTTATAAAAGCCCGGGTGGCAGGACTTGTTTCATGACTTATGATTTGGAAGAATTGAATAAGTCATTTGGATAAATTTGTTAGAGTACTATTACTATTGAGTCAATTTTTCTAAAATCTGTTTCAATTCCAATATGTCCGTTGCCTTAGCCGGTCCTTTTGCGAACTTTCCATTTTTATCAATAAGATAAAATTGTGGTATCGCCCTTACATTATAATCTTTGGCGATAGCCGAGTCCGTTCCCTCTGAAAGGAATACATGTACACCCTCATAATTATTTTTAGAAATCGTCTCTTTCCAAACATCTTCCTTTCGGTCAAAAGAAACATTTAGGAAAACGACCCCTTTGGCTTCCAGTTCTTTTTGAAAAGCCTTTAATTTATCCATTTTCTTCATACAAGGTCTGCACCACGAAGCCCAAAAATTCAGGAAAACAGGTTTGCCGGCATAAGTTTTAAGATTGATTTTATCCCCGTCTATTGTTCGTAAATCAAAATTCGGAGCTTGGCTGCCCTCATGGTATTTCATTACCTTATGATAAGCATTCGTTACCTTATCATTGAATTCATAATAGGGGTTGGTATTCAGAAAATCATAATATTTATCTATAATAATATCAATTTTCTTAGCATGAAGTGCCTTGGCAATGAGTTCGGATTGGAAATAAACAAGAGGCAACTCTTCAAGTTGCGAAGCAGCCAAATCATATTCCCCGTTATAGATTCCCTCAATATTATTGTCGTTCAAATCCAAGTAGAGATGATTCATATACCCCTTGATATATTCCCTGAAATAAAAATTTCCGATTTGGTTTCCCTCTAAGGGAATCCCTAATAAATAATTGAAAAAATCTCTGTTGACACTATGCTTATGTTTGAAAATATTGCCATAGCAAAGCATATGATAAGCATATTCATAATTGATTTCCGCTTCGATATATTCTTTGAACATCTGTGTCAGTCCGCCCTCGTTTTCCCTATCATATCTCCTTATGTATTCCGCCCTCCTAGCCTTTCTAGCTTCCATGCTTTCTGCGAATGATTTGGGAGACATCCTCTGCATCATATCATCCAAGTCGGGAGGCACATGAAACCAGAAAATTCCCGAGCGATATTGGAGGTATTCAAAAGGGTTGCTTTTTTTTGGAAACTCCTTCCCGTATTTGACCAATAAGTTATTATTAAAACCTCCAGTCCCTCCGAAACCTAAATCATAAGGGAAGTAATTCGCATCGATTTCCACATAAAGCGTATCATAAGGCTCTACATAAATATCCGCGGAATTTCTGGAATAAGCCATTTTTATTATTTGAGGGGACTTGATTTCCAAGGCGAATGCAAAAGTATTATCCTCTTTTACCGTAGTGGCATAACTGCTTACTTTTCCATTGATATAGAGTTCGTCCACGTGGAGTTCTATCTTTTTTACCAGCTTGATATTTTTTATTTTACCAAGAACAATCGTATTGTTTTGGGCTGAGACAGAAAGGAATGAACAAAACAAAATGCTTAATAAAATCAGTAATTGCTTAATCTTCATAGTATGGATTCCTGAGTGCCATCCTTTATTTACTACGCAAAATAATTAAAAAATGACACCAAATTATTTTAATTAATGATTATTTTCTATTTTTAGCCTTGCTAATGCCAAGAAAATTAAGCATTTATGAGAAGTATTATTAATAAGACGAAATAATTAGACTTAAAGTTATGCTTAAAGGCAGATATTTTCCACTAAGGAAAAGTTAAACAGGTTAAAGGCGATTATGGAAACCTACTTAAAACGATTCGAAAAAATGGTGGCAGAACTCCAAAGCCACCCTAAAATCCAAGTAAGCAATTACCACTGTTTTGCTCCTGCATCTGACGAACAGATAGAACGTGTAGAAACAATATTGGGTTATGAATTACATTCCTCCATTAAAAATTTTTATCGCCAAAGCAATGGTTTGCAACTTGTTTGGATTTTTACATCCAATGAACAATTCGATGAAAACTTACATATGCCCAATGGGAATCCTTTGGATTTCAGCAGGCAATATCAAGATTATTTTCCGGAAGATGGAGCGGTTATGATTCAGCCAATTGAAGAGGCTTTTTTAAGTGATTGGAAAGAACGGATTTTTTTTGATTTCATGAATAATGAAGAAATCGAAAAATTCGGAGACAAGGAATATGGCTGTTTGGATTTCCATCAAAGAATCAGACCTTTCGATGCCTTCAGTATGTATTATGATATGGCTTTTTTTCTGGATGGAACAGGAAATCCTCCGGTAATTATGGGCAACGATCACCAAGCTTGTTATACGGATTCCCTCATTACTGATTTTGAATCCTATATGGAATTCGTATTGGCAAACAAAGCTGCGATTAGTAGAAGGAATGGTTTTTATAATCAATATGCTGGACATAAAAAGGAAGCAATAATCACTCCTCATTCTTATTTTAGCAAAGAAAAAATATTGGATATTGATACCTTTTTATTAAAAGATATTTTCCCTTTATCAGATAAAGCAGGAAGCAGCACGACTGGTTTAAAAACCTCAATGATGCAGCAAATGGCCGAATCCAGCCAACCTATAAACAAGGCACAAATAAAATCCATCATAGAAAAGCACCATCAATTTTTGGCGAGTGGCGGTGCGGGAGGGAAATGGCAAACGATTAACATTTCGGGTTTGGTACATGCGGTTTATATCGGGTCTAAAAATGGGGGTGGCGAACAAGCTATTTTTGAAATGAAACATCTTCCTCCTAGATTGGATTTGGTTGAGTCTGATTTACCATTCGCTAATTTTTGTGGATGCTTCGCCAAAAGGCTTGATTTTTCTGAATCAGATTTGAGTTATTCAATTATAACCGATGCGGTTTTGGATGAAACTATTTTTGCGGATGCCAATCTATCTGGCGTGGATTTTTCTAGGTCGAGTCTTAGAAAAGTGAGTTTCATGAATGCGAACTTACAAGGAGCCGATTTTGAAAATTGCGATTTGACTGGAGCTGACTTTAGAGGTTGTAATTTAGAGGGAAGTCGTTTTCCCGGAGCGATTCTTAAAGGGGTTAAAATGTAAATATTTTTAAATACTTAATTAAGCAAATGGGAATTTATTATTTGATCCTTACCTGCAATCTAAATCCATCATTGTACCGATAAGGCATAGCCTACATATATTGCTATGCCGAAAAGAATGAGTGGAGTATAAATGGTTATGGTGAGGAAATTTATCAGTAAGCTTTTCCATATTGCGGTAATCCAATCTACTGCGAATATTTTCTTATAGGACAAAACGATGTAAACAGTCCCTGCTATCATAACCATACCATTACCTGCATTGGCACCGAAAAAATAGAAGACCAATAAGGGAATACTTAAAAAAGTCAGCGTTCCATAAACGAATAAATTCAGGACAAGATGTTCCATATAATACCACTCTTTTTCCTTGAAAAACAAGTAAGTAAAGAACGCAGAAAATGGAACTCCAAACAACATAAAAAGGTTATAATATTTATTGAAGATGTTACCGAACATAATAATTGCTTGGGGGTCTAATCCTTCTATCCTAATACGCTCATCCAAACCTCCTGTAACATCAATAAAATATAAAAAGAGAAAAGCATAAAACGCTACGGAAATAAAAATATACTTTAATGGATTCACAAAAGAATCTCTGTCTTTAAAGAGGAAGCGTTGTGTAGCAGTATCTTGATTGTATAAAAATTGGACGAAAGTATGGGGAACACCTTTTTCCAAATTCAAAATCGCCCGCATCGAATCCCAAACATACTTGAATGTAATTCTTTCTTTATTCTCTAATTTAGACATCTTTATTTATTTTCAATAATTATTGTAAATCAGGTAAGGCAAACCACTCTTGTAATTTAGGATATTCCTTTTCAGTAATTTGTATAAGCAAAGGATTTTTTTCAGGATTCAACCATTTCAATAAAGACATCATATTTTCTTTTGTGGTTGCGGTACATCCATGAGTTGGTTTTCCTTTTGCCCGCCAAACATGAATGATAATACAAGAGCCATCACCCGCTTGGCTTGGTGTGTTATGATTAACGAAAACTCCTAAATCATATAATTCATCTTTCCTCAACATTTCTTCCGCACTCTCCCAATCCTTAGGTACATTATCTGTACTGACTATGGTATTATAGTGCTCGGATTTTACATCATCCACACAAAATAAATGATCCGCTACATCTATAAACGGCAATTTAATCCCATTTGTTTTTATTTCTTTTTCCGTTAATTTTCCGAAAGCAGAACCTATTGTAAAAATTCCTGCGGGAGCTTTCCCATCTCCTTCTTGTTTGAAAAAACCTCTTTTTACATTATCACTTAACTCGCCTCCCTTTCCCCACGCCAATCCATGTTTACCGATATTCACAGGATAAGCTTCGCCTTCTGAAATCCACTCTTCATTATTTTTTTCAAAACGATACATTTTTCCTTCGACGGTTTTATCATCAGGTAAGATTGTTATCATGATTTGTTGGGAATTCGGAAGCGGATTTTTTTTTGGATTTTCTCCGTATTTAAAACCGAATTCTTTTGGATTCCCTTCTGGCATTTTTAATTCTTTTTTTGGATTTACATCCGGACCTTCTTTTTCTATTGACTTAACTTGAGTGTCACAAGTTGTAAATAAAAAAGTTAATAATATAAATAGAATTATATTTTTCATACATATTTTAATTCTCCGCAATATACAAATTAAAGGAACGAAAATAATAAAACATTGGTTAATCTTTTGTCATGAAAATAATAGAAATAATAGAAACACCCATAGAAACCTTTCCCTACCTCAATGTAGGAGGTGGTAGTCGCACACGCAATGGACTGAAGCCTGTTTTCCAAGCAAGACTTCCTATCCGTATTGCGTATGTGGATGAATTACCGAAAGGGCTGGATGCTTTAATTGTTGCTTCGGATTTACAAGGAAATATTAGAAAAAAAGATGAAATCATTTTATTGGGAGAAGTATTACCCGAATTTTTATCTGAATTAATCCAAATAGAGTTTCCAAATATTTCTCCTGAATTTACGGGTGTATTATTATGCGGAGACATGTATGCAACCTTATTAAAACGAGGAGGTTTGGGTGATGTCCGGAATGTATGGTTTGAATTTAGAAAATATTTCCGTTGGGTAACGGGTGTCGCTGGAAACCATGATGACTATGGTGGTTTCCAAGGGAAGATGGAATTCAAATTAAAGGAAGAAAATATTTATTTCCTTGAAAAAGAGAACGTGGAATTAGACGGTTTGAAAGTGGGCGGCGTAAGTGGGATTATTGGCAATAAAAAGAAACCTTTCCGTGTTCCAGAAGAAGAATATTTAAATCATGTTTTTAATTGTATGGTCAAAGAACCTGATTTTCTTTTATTACATGAAAGTCCTTCTTGCAAAGAAGAAAACCTTATAGGAAACCCAGACATCCGAGAAGTCTTGGAAATGGGTAATCAACCTACATTAGTTTGTTGCGGACATAACCATTGGGAAAAACATTTAATAGAATATAAAAACGGGACACAAGTTTTAAATGCGGATGCCAAGGTTTTTATTTTGATGGAGAAGAA
>JAHDHJ010000143.1:0-1205 GCA_020631375.1 Saprospiraceae bacterium
ATACTGGGAATTGCTTAGCAAAAGCATTTTTCAATTATAAAATTTTCAACCCTTTTCCAAAGGTAAAATCATGAGTCATTTAGGAAGAGTATTGGTAGCAATGAGCGGTGGTATAGATAGCACCATGACTGCGGTATTGTTGCATGAACAAGGTTATGAAGTGGTAGGCATTACCATGAAAACGTGGGATTATGCCAATTCGGGTGGTAGCAAAAAAGAAACCGGTTGTTGCTCTTTGGATTCTATCAATGATGCTAGGGAAGTGGCTGTGGGTTTGGGTTTCCATCATTTCATTGTGGATATCCGTGAGGATTTTGGTGATTATGTCATTAATAATTTCGTGGATGAATATATGGCGGGACGTACGCCGAATCCTTGTGTTTTGTGCAATACTCATATCAAATGGAGTTCGCTGCTGAAGCGTGCGGACCAATTGGGTTGCAAGTATATTGCCACGGGGCATTATGCCATTATGAATGAATTGGATGGACGGAAGTACATCACTAAGGCGAAGGATTTGCACAAGGACCAATCTTATGTGTTATGGGGATTGAGCCAAGAATGTATGCACAGGACTTTGTTTCCCCTTGGAAATTATACCAAGCCCGAAGTCCGCCAAATGGCTTATGACAGAGGTTCTACGGAATTGTCCAAAAAGGGGGAAAGTTATGAAATCTGTTTCGTTCCTGACAATGATTATCGGGGCTTCCTAAAACGGCGAGTGGATGGATTGGAAGAAAGAGTGGATGGAGGGAATTTTGTAAATATTTCGGGAGAAGTCATTGGTCAGCATAAAGGTTATCCCTTTTATACCATTGGACAAAGGAAAGGTTTGAATGTCGCTTTCGGCACACCGAAATATGTTACCGAAATCCGACCGGAAACGAATACGGTTGTTTTGGGAGATATGGATGATTTGCTTCGCAATGGTTTGATTGCGGGAAAAATTAATTCTATGAAATATTCTGAAATCCCTACGGGAATGGAAACCGTTACACAAATCCGTTATAATGATCCGGGAACATTGGCGAAGCTAAAGAATCTGGGAACTGAAGTGGAAGTGGAATTCATGGCGAATGTCAGGGGTGTCGCTCCGGGTCAATCCGTGGTTTTTTATGAAGGTGACGATGTCATCGGAGGTGGAATCATTATGAGTAGTTTGAAATAGCTCATCTAAGTTGCGGACAAGTCCGCAAAGTCCATAG
>JAHDHJ010000143.1:1305-11052 GCA_020631375.1 Saprospiraceae bacterium
AGTCCATAGAAAACTCTTTTTTGCTTGCAACATTCGTACATTTTATGGGTAAGCTCACAAATCGAAATAAAATTACAGTCTTCAGCTTTTTCATAGTTGAGGACTTTTTTTTATGCCCCTTTTGGTAAAGACGAGCAAATTGGCATTCTTTTCGTATTAATTAAATGGTGAATATCAATATATTTACATTTCATACGTTTCCAATAAAAATAAACATAATGAAACAGTTCAGCTTCTATATATCCATTGTTTTGGGAATCATCATTATCATGAATTCTTGTAAGGAAGGTGCAGTCCTTGAGGATCTAAATTTAGAATATGGTTATGATTATTTCCCTTTGGAAGTCGGGAAGTATAAAGTTTACCAAGTAGATTCCACGATCTATGATTTTGATGGGAGTACGCCTATCGTTCTTAAAAGTACTACTTTTGTCAAAGAAGAATTGATAGAAATCGCTTTTGATAATGAAGGTGATACGATTTTCATCATAGAACGTTTCACTAGAAAAAACCAGACTGACCCTTGGCAAATCAAAGATGTCTGGTCCACCAAGGTTGCTAATAACAGAGCCGAAAGATTCGAGGAAAATGTAAGACTGATCAAAATGGTATTCCCATTAAGGGAAGGAACGGATTTTGATGCTACATTGTATATTGATGACAATTTTGTAATTACCGTAGCGGGAGAATCCATTGAGGCCTATAAGAATTGGTCATCAGAAATACAAACGGTAAACGTGCCGGAAGAAATCGGTGGAATCACTTTTGATAATGTCTGTACAGTCACCCATACAGATGATGAAAACCTCATCGAAAAAAGATATTCCCAATCCAAATATGCAAAAGGAATCGGATTGGTTCATAAGGAAGAATGGATTTTGAATACCCAAGTATTAGATGAAAATCTTCCTTGGGAGGAAAAAGCTGAAATAGGTTATATCTTGGAGCAAACTATTTTGGAGTATAACTAGTTGCGTAAAACGCAACAGATATTAGTATTTAGATTGCTAGATTTATATTGGTTATATTCGAAAATAGGGTTTTAGAATAAGAATCAAATTCCCGCTTTCTTCGCCCGATCCAATTGTCGCTTAGATTCTCTATTTTTAATGGTATCCCGCTTATCGTAGGATTTCTTACCGGAAGCCAAGGCAACAAGGATTTTCGCTAATCCCCGATCTGTAATATAAATTTGGTAGGGAACCAAGGTGAATCCTTTTTCCCTGACCTTTCTTTGGAGTTTTTTCAGTTCGCTTTTGCGAACGAGTAATTTCCGGATTCTACGGGTTTCATGGTTATTGTAAGTGCCATGGCTATATTCGCCAATGTACATGCTTTGGATGAACAATTCCCCTTCCCGAATAAAGCAATAAGCATCTTTCAGATTTGCCAATCCTTTTCTGATGGATTTGATTTCCGTACCTTTCAGCATTACTCCCGCTTCAATTTCAGCATGGAAATGGTATTCGAATTTTGCCTTCTTATTTGTCGCAATGACCTTTATATCGTCTGGATGTTGTCTGCTCATAATGCCCTAATAACCGTAAAGGTAAAAAATTAGTTCAATTAGAAGTCGTTTGAATCAATCATTGAATTGCTCTACCTTAAATCTTCCTGTCACTTGTCGAATCCGCCATCGGGCGAAATCCTTGTCAGAATCGAAACCATAACCATAAATCACTTCTTCGGGTTTAATGATGGTTACGAATTTTCCGGACTCCAATTTCCCCATATTCTCATACCAAATCAATTCCTCTGTTTTCAAAGTATCACCGCTCGAACTTCTAAGTATGACATTCTCTTGAATAATGACCACCGGCTCACGCACCGTCCTCCCCTTTTCATCCTTGATTGTAATAATTTTTTTTATAGCCTTATTCGCAGTGAGTTTACTCGTTGTCCTAAGGTTTTCACCAATGAAATCGACTTCCAAGCCTTCATTGAATTCCTCTACCAATGTTGCTCCGGAATACCTTTCCAATAATGGTGCTTTTACAACAACCCTCACTTTCATGGAATCGCTATACATCATTTCTACATCCCGACCGATTTCAGAAGGCACGTCTTCATAATATCCGAATTTCCGTACCTCACTCAAATCATTCTCACAAGCTGAGAAAATTACCAACAGAAAAAAAAGCAGCCATATCCTAATCAATAAATCCATTCGGAAAATCATTATTGCATTGAAGTATTAAGTGATTAAAAAGCTACCTCAACAAAGTTATATCTCCATTATACAGAAGTACCTCATCATCTATGAATTCTATTTCCATGACATAGGCATAGACTCCGGGATCCAAAACCTTACCATTAAAAGAACCATCCCATCCCTCTCTCGACAATTCATCCATAGGGATATTGTCCTTGTTAAATACCATAGCTCCCCAACGGTCAAACACTTTCATATTCTTAATTCTCCTCGCGGCAGGGCCGGAATAAGCCGTAAAATAATCATTAACATCATCGCCATTCGGCGAAAAGGCATTCGGAATATAAATCGGACGTTCCGGATTCACAAACACCGTTACAGAATCTGTATCTGTACAAAGCGTAGCATCCGTTATCGTAAGGACATAAGTCGTCGTCCTAACCGGGCTGGCGAAGGGTATGAAACAATCCGTACAACTCAAACTCTCATTAGGCGACCATTCTATATCTACAATCCGATAAGGAGGCAAATGAGAAGCTTGAATCTGGACAGAATATCCCAGATTAACCTCCAAATCTTCTCCGGCAAGAGCTACTAATTCAGGTGGTTCGGAAATACTCGCATTCCTACTAGCGGTACAACCTTCATCATCCCTAATGGTTACAGTATGCGTACCTGCAAGAATATTAGTTATAACACTATCCGCTTGGAATTCTCCTCCATCTATACTGTACATAAAAGGAGGGTTCCCCCCAAAGGCATGGACAGTAAATTGCCCCGTAGAATCACCAAAACAAACCACATCAAGCACATCTATGCTTGTAATGCCCAGAGGTTCGGGTTGTATTACCTCAATGCTATCCACTATCTCACAATCTTTGACATCCAGCACTGTAACAGTGTAAATTCCCGCAACTAATCCGACAGCAATGGAATCCGTTTGTCCATCACTCCATGTATATTGATAACCTCCATTCCCACCTATGACATTAGGAATGGCAGAACCATCTGCCTCCCCATAACAGGAGACATCTACAGAATCCATACTAATTTCCAAAGGAGGAGGAGGAACAACTTGTAATTCAAAGACTTCTGTACCAAAACAGCCGTTCGCATCCATAACATTGACATCAAAATTTTCATTTACTAATCCTTCCATACTATTATTAGAAACAAAACCATTTCCGTCATTCCAATCAAAAAGAAAAGGAGGCTGTCCATTGGCAATGACCAATTGGATGCTACCATCATCATAGCCAAAACAAGAGGGCGGAGTTACCGCATCCACAGTAGGGTCTAATATCAATTCCAATTCCGTCACTTCCAAAACCAAATCCTTCTCACAGCCATTATCATCCCTAACAGTCACAGGGTAAGTATTAATAACCAGATTATCCAATTGATTACTGGAAGTGAATCCATTTCCATCATTCCAATCAAATAAGAACGGAGGCGTTGCTCCTGTTACTATTAATTCCAATGCACCATCTGAACCACCACCACAAGTCGCCATAGTCATAATCGTATCAAACTCGAATGGAGGTGGGGATGGAACCGTAAAGGTCAATTCTTCTTCACAAAATTGATTCGTAATCGTAACGCTATAATCACCACCAGTCAAACCACTCAAATCTTCGGTGTTATTTCCTGTATCCCATTCTATGGAAGTAATGGGAAAAGGGCTTGTAATACTCAGATCAATTTCACCATTCGGATCGTCGTAACATTCCAATTCATTAATGACGCTACTTATATCCATTGCATTTACTGTTTCGCAACAAGGATCTACTACTACATCTATAATTTCAGTCGTGATACATCCTAGACTATTCTCTACCGTAAAAGCAATCGACTTCGTACCTACAGAACTGTAGGAAATATTATGAGGCCCGGAACCCGAAGCAGTAGCAGGCGTAGCATCCACTCCAAAATTCCAAGAAAATCCTACCAGTGTTCCTAAATTCGTAGTGGACATATCATCTACGGTAAGTGTAGTCCCCATACAAATTGTATTATTATCTGCACTGAGGTTAACCACTGTTTGCGGACCTTCGAACTCCCCTGTTCCTCCCCAATCAATGGAAAAGCCATTTCCCGTGCTAGAGAAATTATTAATGGCAAGCGCATAACTTACACCAACTTGCATGTTTAAAGCAGCTATGAAATTATCATCTCCCCCTCCACATCCGGGTGCCTCATTATTGTCATTTGAAGATGTGTTCAATCCCGTAGGACCGATACAAGATGAAGCCATACATCTAATTTCATTTTTCACAGAACAATCATTAAGTCCATTAGGCAATTCATAAATGATAAAATCAATATCATCAGTCGCATTCGTTGGAACTATCGTGAAAGTCAGACTTCCTGCCTCACCACAAGTCCAAGCAAACCAAGTAGAATTGGTTTCCGGTCCCAAACAGGCATTATTACCAAATTCATTAGGGTTACTACCTACTCCGGTAATAGATGGAATAGTAAAGGAAGATTTATCACATAGGAAAGCCCTCGTCACACAATCACCACCGGGTAATACAGGAGGGTTATAATTCCTTATGCACAAGGCAAAAGTACCCGTAGCAGAGTTTCTTCCATCCACTCTTAGTAAATATTCCTGTCCTACAGTAAGTCCTCCTTGATACAATTCTATATTACCATTATTAGCCGCATCAGATGCGCATTCTAGTTCATTGATTGTTCCGCCACAATTACTGGTATATAAAGAAGCTTCGGGAGTAGATAGTGTTCCGTTGGGATTCCCTTTAACGGTAATCGTTACATCTGGAGCAATCGCAATGAAAGTAAACCATACATCATTAACATCCCCAGTCATACAACTCGCTAGGCCATAACCCGAATCCGTAGCACTTATATTGGTAAATTCACCATCGCTGGAACACCAATCCGCAACATTATTAAGTGCTATGGGATTGTCACATTCATCATTAGATGGTTGGGCATATAATTGTCCAATAGAAAAGAAGATAAATATTATAAGATAAAATAATCGCATGGTTATAGTAAATTGTGTGTTATTACTTTCTGTAACGTATTTTAAAGTGTAAACTTATGTAATAATCTCTTTGTTGCATGATATTTGGCAGGGATTAATCTTTTTGTAACGTATGAGACATAAAAACTAAGTTAGAATTGAACATTCATATTCTGCATACCTAAACAAAACAAACACAAAATTAAACTTATCTTTGCAAGATGGAAGGAAAAATCGCAAAATTGATTTTACACAAAGATAACCAAGTTATTGCATTGAATAAACCTGTTGGGGTTTTGGTACAGTCTGGGGAAAGAAAAGCCAAGGAGCAAGATAAATCCCTACACCAATTGGCAGAAATATATTGCAAACATCCGGTAGGATTGGTCCATCGTTTGGATAGACCTGCGAGTGGCGTATGTATTTTTGCAAAGAATAAGAAATCATTGGCTTATCTGAATCAGCAAATGCAGGAAAGAACAATAGAGAAAAAATATTGGGCGGTTGTTCCTAAAGGAGAAATAGAAGTCGAAGGCACATTGATACATTACCTAAAAAGGAATGGAAAAACCAAAAAGGCTGAACTTTCCAATGAAGAAGCTCCCGGTTTCAAAAAGGCTGAACTGAATTATAAAACGATTGGAGAAATTGATAATTATAGACTCCTGGAAATAGAATTAATCACAGGGCGATTCCATCAGATTAGGGCACAATTGGCAGCGATAGGCTTCCCAATAAAGGGAGATGTAAAATATGGTGCAAGAAGAGGAAATAAAGACAGGTCCATCCATCTGCATTCAAGGAGCATATCCTTTCAACATCCTACGAATCAACAAAAAATCCACATTGAGGCAGAACTGCCTAAAGATAGTATTTGGGAAGCATTTGGGAACATGAATAAAGATTAATTTAACTTATATATCAATATTTTTCCTATTAGTTTTTTATAAAGGAATAAAATTTGTTAGGTTTAAGTCAGTTATCCCAATTCCAAATAGGTTTTCTTTAGGTGCCAATATCTACAAAGAGCCTTTTTTAGGTTAAAAACAAAACCATATAAAGTTTTTTGGCAGCTACACATTCATTCAAAACAAAATAATAAAACCCAAAGTCATGGGCGAACAAAAAGTATCCATCCTTTCGGATAAAAAGCAAATGCACAGGTTCGTAAGGAATCTATTAAAAGATGTTGAAGCATTAGAATATATGCTGGAAAACGATTGGTTTGAAAGTGATATTACCAGAATCGGTGCAGAGCAGGAAATGTGTTTGGTAGATAAGGATACATTCCAACCTGCCTGCCTAGCCGTAGAGGCCCTGGAACGAATGGAAGACTTGGATTGGGTGGAAACCGAATTGGCTAAATTCAATTTGGAAATAGGCGCTACGCCATTGGAATTCAAGGGCAAATGCCTTAGTAAGATGGAGAAAGAGATTCGGACGAATCTGAATACCATCCAAGAAAGAATTAAGGATTTAAATACTGAAATTGTCCTTACCGGAATCTTACCTACTTTGCAGAAGTATGATATGGGCATGCATAACCTTACGCCCAAAAAGAGGTATTTCGCCTTGATGGAAGCTATCAATAAACAATTGGTCGAAAGAAACGCTTACGATGTTAGGTTACAAGGGGTGGATGAATTATTAGTGAGACATGACTCCCCTATGATTGAGGCTTGTAACACGAGTTTCCAAGTACACTTACAAGTCGCTCCGGATAATTTCAAGGATTATTACAATATTTCCCAAGCATTGGCTGCGCCAATTATGGCAATAGCGGCAAATTCTCCCTTGGTTTTCGGAAAGCGGCTCTGGCATGAAAGCCGTATCGCCTTATTCCAACAATCATTGGACACCAGAACGACACATGACCATTTAAGGGAAAGAAGCCCCAGGGTTAATTTCGGAAATGATTGGTTGAAAGAATCCATTTTGGAAATTTACAAGGAAGATATTGCCCGTTTCAGGGTTTTGATTAGCGGTGATGTGGAAGAAGATTCCTATAAGGCAATCGAAAGGGGCGAAGTCCCTAAACTTAGGGCATTGCAAGTACATAATTCAACAGTTTATAGATGGAACCGTCCTTGTTATGGCATTAGTGAAAACGGCAAACCGCATTTGAGAATAGAGAATCGGGTTTTGGCTGCCGGCCCGACTGTACAAGATGAAATGGCGAATGCCGCATTTTGGTTGGGAGCGATGATTGGAATGGCGGACAAATATGGGGATGTGACCAAACGGATGTCATTTTCGGATGCACGGGATAATTTTGGGAAAGCCGCGAAATACGGAATCGACACCAAATTTACTTGGTTGGATGATAAGAAAATCACGGCAGTGGATTTGGTAGTAAAAAAATTGATTCCGATTGCAACTGCCGGATTGAAGAAAATGAAAGTGAATGAAGCCGATATTAAACGGTATATGAAAATCATTCGGAAACGTGCTGAAAAACATATGAATGGCGCAAGATGGATGCTCCGTGCCTATACCCGACTGAGGGAAACAACAACGGATAACGAAGCATTGACAACATTGACTGCTGCTATGATTGAAAACCAAAAAAGTGGCAAACCCGTCCATAAATGGGAATTACCTGAATTGAATATGCTCAAGAAATACAGACCGTCGAAACTACGTGTGGAAGAATTCATGGAAAGGGATTTATTCACCGTAGAGCCGAATGACATCGTGGAATTAGTCGCAGATATGATGGATTGGCGAAAAATAAGATACACCCCTGTTGAAAACGGCAAGGGCAAATTAGTAGGTTTGGTTAGTTCCAGATTGTTATTGAGACATTTCACGAACCAATACAAAGTAGGCAAAACCAAGAATCTTTTGGTAAAGGATATTATGATAAAGGAACCAATTACGATTTCTCCGGAAACCACTCTATTGGATGCCTTGTCAATTATGAAAGAAAAGAAAATCGGTAGTTTGCCCGTTGTGAAAGATAATGAACTTATGGGTATCATTACGGAAAGTGAGTTTCTTAAAATTACGGGAAGATTGATGAGAAGGTTGGAAGACGAAGAACAAGGGTAAGGATAAGGATTCTGTTTGACCAATCGGAATAGCCAATTCTTTTCAAAAGGTCTAGCTTTTTATAAACTTGGCTTATCGAAAATCTATACTGTTTTTTAATGGTGCAATTGCATTAGAATTCGTACTTTTGCAGAAAATTAGGCTTTCCTATAAGTCTGAAAACAAACTGATATGGCTAAATTTGAATTGATTATGCCCAAAATGGGCGAAAGTATTATTGAGGCTACTATTCTTAAATGGGTCAAACAACCCGGAGATAAGGTAGAAATAGATGAAACCATACTGGAAATTGCCACAGATAAAGTAGATTCCGAAGTACCTTCTCCGGTAGAGGGCATCATCAAGGAAATCCTTTATCCGGAAGATGAGACCGTCGAAGTAGGTAAGGTTCTTGCAATAATAGAAACAGAGGCAACAGAATCTGATTCGGTTTCCAGTATAGTGGAGGCTGCACCTTCTTCGAATGGAAAATCAGAGGCGCCGGTTATCCTGGAAACTCAAAAACAAGTCAAGCAAGTACAAACAGTGGCACCATCCGCTTCAGTAAGCATAACAGAGGGGAGTCGGTTTTATTCTCCTTTGGTTAGGAATATTGCCAAGAGCGAAGGTATCAGCATGGCTGAGTTGGAAGCATTGGCAGGAAGTGGAAAGGAAGGTCGGGTTACGAAGAAAGATATTCTTTCTTTTGTTGAACAAAAGAAATCAGGGACAATCGCCACAGCTCCTGTCCAACAAAAAACCGCTCCCCAACAAAAATTGAGTTCCACTCCTAGTCCACAACTTGCAGCAGCCAAAAGTGTAGGCGGAGATGTGGAAATCGTGGAAATGGACAGAATGAGGAGACTCATAGCAGACCATATGGTCATGTCCAAACATACTTCTCCGCATGTTACTTCATTTGTAGAAGCAGATGTGACGAATATTGTAAACTGGAGGAATAAAGTAAAGAAAGAATTCCAATCCAAATACGGAGAAAAAATCACATTCACCCCTATATTCATCGAAGCATTGGCGAAAGCAATAAAGGATTTCCCAATGATAAATGTATCTGTAGATGGAACGAATATCCTAGTCAAGAAAAATATCAATGTAGGAATGGCTACCGCTCTTCCTTCCGGCAACCTCATAGTTCCTGTCATCAAAAATGCGGATCAATTTAATTTATTGGGCATTACAAAACAGGTCAATGACTTGGCAAAACGGGCTAGGGAAAACAAACTCAAACCCGAAGATATCCAAGGAGGAACTTATACGATTACCAATGTAGGGACTTTTGGAAATGTAATGGGAACACCTATTATCAACCAGCCTCAAGTCGCCATCATGTCAGTAGGTATTATCAAAAAGAAACCTGCGGTCATTGAAACGCCCCAAGGAGATTTGATCGGAATCAGACACATGATGTATCTTTCACATTCTTATGACCATAGGGTTGTGGATGGTTTCCTAGGAGGCTCATTCCTTAGGAAATTCGCAGATTACCTAGAAGCGTTCGATGTGAATCAAACGATTTGATTTAATCCTGTAAAATATTAAATAAAAAAAGCGGTCG
>JAHDHJ010000144.1 GCA_020631375.1 Saprospiraceae bacterium
CTCGAAATATTAATAATGGTTGCATTATCATTAATTTGCTTTTTTATTTTTTGCAATAAAGAAAGCGGAGCGATTACATTCGTATGGAAAATCGTATGGATAACATCAATCGGATAATCCAATAAATATGGTTGGGGAGACATTCCGATTGTACTTGCATTATTGATAATCAAATCTAATTTTACGCCCATTTTATTTATCCTTTCCGGTAATTGTATCAAATGTATTTCATCAATTACATCTCCGGAAATCGCATCTACTTTTGTCCATTGCTCCAATTCTCTTTGGGCCTTTAATAATATTTTGGGATTTCTTCCATTAATAATTAAATTCCAGTTTTGCTTTGCCAATGATTTGGCGATAGCCAAGCCTAATCCTCTTGATGCACCTGTAATTAGTGCTGTCTTATTTATATTTTTCATGATCCTAAAATTTAATGATGTGATAAAATATTTTCTTTATATTCAACTAAATGACGTTCTCCTTTCATATTAGTAAAGTCGATTTTGAATGGAGAGGGATGAGTTTTGTCTTTTGTGGGAAACCAAGTTTTCTTAATCGTATTATTCGCAATAATAAATAGACCCTTATCATTTCCAAAGGAGCAAAATCGGTTTGTATCTCCGCTATGCAAAGGGAGTCCTAATTCTTTTAGAATAGGGATTTTTGAATTAATGTCATCCGTAGCAATAGCTATTTCGCTAATATTAAGAATGCTTTGTGAAGAGAATTGCTTATGGCTTTCTATCTTTAATTTTCTTCTGGCTATTAATTCCAAAATATTTCCATCAGCATCATAAAAATAAATTGCTTTGGCATTAAAATTAGACAGCCAAATTATTTTCTGGGTTAGATAACTGATAATTTTAGTCCTTGCTTTCAACCATTTCAAAGCTCCTTCTTCTTGATGGGATGGTATATTAAAGGCAAAATGATAAGGGGTGAATTTTTCAGAATATTCAAATCCTAAAACTGATGTTCCAACTTGTACCTCAAAATAATTTTCATTATTTTTAATTAATTCTAGTCCTAAAACATTAGAATAAAATTCTTTTTGTTTTTCTACATTATTTGTCTTTAATATTAATTTATTGATATGCATTGTAGTAATGTTTTTTATTATACTACAAATATCAGATAAACAATAGGATTGGGAATCAGCCTATCGGATAGTTTTAGAAAGGAATAAGTACAGGTGTGGAACTGTACTTTGGTACAGGTCGCTTATTGTTTTAATAAATTATACGACAACTATACATCCAAGTCCATTATACTTTGTTTGAAATCTTTTTTGAGTAATAATTGAATATTCGCCAAAACTATTTCACCCATCGTTTGACAAGAATCAAATACATTGGTATTATGATGGTTTTTTAAATCAAGGCAAAGGTCTTTCACTTTTTTCTCTGAAGAAATTTTTGTGGTTTGCATTATTCCCAAAAGTACTTGTGTACGGTCCAAATTAGATTTAATTCTTGCAGCAATTAAACTCCTTTCTTCCAGTTGGTATTGTTTTACCGTTTTGGGATTCATGTGTTTTATTCCTAAAAATATAATGGGATTATTTTCTTTGAAATATTGAGGAAGATAAAATCTTTTTTTTCCCTCGTATGATTGTTGGTCAAAATCAATGGCTCTAAAACGATATTGATTGCCTTCTATGTCCGGAGTGATATCCACTACATAATTATAGGAACGCATATCTCCCAATAATCTAACAAAACATCTTTCATTAAATTTTACAAATTCTTTAGCGATTCGTATTTGGTTAAATTCGGATGTTTCTAATTCTCTTCCTATAAAATCATCTCCGGGTAATCCAGCAATATGTTCTTCTATTAAAGTATCTCTATCCACTAAGTATTGAATGAAATCCGGAGAGAGCAAATGTTCTAATTCTAATCCGAATATTCTGGAAGCATCAGTTTTCTTGACATAATAATGATCGTAATTATCATTTAATTTATTAATGATACGAATACGGAATGGTTTTGAATTTCCATAAAGACAGTGATCTACCCTAGCTACTTCCAAATGTTCATGGACTTGTGTATCTCCATCTGTTTTTAATAAGGCATATATTTTTTTTAATGAATCATAAATATCCTCAATATCACTAGGCGAAAAGAAAACAGTTTGCCAATGCGTATCTTCCCCATCCAAATTCAGTAAAGGAACAGCTTGTTCAAATCGAAGCAAATCCTTATAATCCAAAGGTAACCTTGTTCTTCTTCCGTGTTTTTCTAAATAATCATTTAATCCCTCATTTACAGGAAAAGTAATCTTCTTTTTGGATGGTTTGTTATTATTCAAAATATACTAAGATGTTATTGTGTGAATTATTAATTATTAGTTGTTCATTATTCATTCGCAACAATCAGCCATATTTTATTCTAACTAGTTTAAGGCTTTTCTTTTTTATACTTGGAACGAGGATTTCATCCCTATTGATTTGGAGGCTATTCCTAAACATGAGTTCTACATTATAACCTTCGGTATCAAGAATGCTGTTCCGTTCATTTTCTCCGTCTTTCAATAATGTGTATTCGCTGATTTTATTATTAGACTTTATTTCATCATTATAAATGAACCTAACATAATTTGCGGTTTTCATAATAAAAAAGGAAGATGATTGTCCATTATCATCCCTAGAAAATTGTCTTTTAAAAAGTACGTCAAACCATTCGGGATTTCCTTTATTGTCCATAGCTGCTAAAATAATATCGTCATAATGATATTCTTCCCGGAGATCACCTCCCGAACTCAAACGGGATGGATTCGTTCTTGGAAAATCAGGAGTACTCATTTGGTTAACCTGCTTGAATCGTTCCAATACCATAACGATTCCTCCGTCACTACGCATGATAACTTCATTAACATAAACATCACTGAATGAATCACCGGTTTGGGTTTCCTTACCTTTAATATTTGTTAATGTTTCTTCTGGAAATACATTGAATTTTATCGAGTGGTTTCCTGTATCCAACAAATCCATTTTAAGATAAAAAACACCACTAGCCCTACTCGCTTTCCTAGGATCATAAAGCCCTGCTCCGACCAATTGATTATTTTTGTGATCAATGTCAAAATAAGAATCAAAAATAAAATTGGATTCCAAATGTATATCCTGTAATTTAGTTACATTCTTATTTAATTTTAGAATGGAAAATTTATTACTTTCTTTTTCCGACCGGGTGTTCCCATCCGAGAAAATAGAATACATCGTTCCCTGATTATCTTGGACAACTTGGAATAATTCTTTCCTCAATGATAATTTACCTGTACTTTTTTCCTTATCCCAAATAACTTCCATCCGTTCTATGTCAAAAGCCGTTGCCTCCAACCTGAATTCTTCCCTATCATTCCAAATTAAGAATTTCTTTTTATCCGCTGAACGTACCAGAATGGGTTCGGGAGAGAAATTCCTACGATCATAATTCTTTACAGTCGTAGAATCAACCAAGGCACCATCCTCATCGTATTTATGTACCCTGACTATAGTCCTCCCTTTTATTCTCATTTTAAATATCACGGCAAAATAATCTTTTCTAGCAGAAGTGCCTAAAATATCGAATCTCTTTTTATCCGTACTAATTTCATTTTCCCAATTTAATTTCATGTAAGAATCAAAGGAATAAATCTTAGCTCCTTCGACCAAATCCTTTACAAGAAAATATGAATCCCCTACTTTACCAATCATTTCAAAATAGTCGTCTGTCCTATAATTAACACCATCCGAAATAGTTGCTAACTGAGCAAATGAATAAGGCAGGTTAAAAGTGACTAGAAATATAAATATGATAAATCGTCTCATGTCTGCTATTTTATGCTGAAAAATATACTTAGTACTTTTATTGATACAATATATGAATATTGGATGAAAATGGCTAATTCTAATTTATTTTAAATTATTTTCATCCCTGTGCAACGAAATTCATTTTAATCCGATTAAGAAGATAGGGATAGGTTTTTAGACGTAAGCGACATTCCCTAGAAGCTAGGTTGAGTGTCGCTTTTTTTTATTTACAAAAATAGCTTATGAAATATATTGTATCATTATTTTTTTTGCTTTTAGCTTCTCATTACTCTTTTGGACAAACCGAACCTGTGGATCAGAATTCTGAAAAAGTAAAAATAGAAAAGGAAATCGAAGAGAAGAAAATAAATGGTGTACGAATCCCTTCTCTTTCTTCTATACCAAATCATAATGAACCATTATACATAGTGAATGGAAAACCGGTTCAACATAGTGAATTATCAGAAATATCTCATAATGATATAGAGAGAATTGATGTAATTAAAGATGCAAATGCTACAGCAATTTATGGTGCCAGTGGTGCAAACGGAGTAATTGTTATTACATTAAAAGAAACTCGAAAAAAGAAATCAAAACGAAAATTAAAAAAGGAAAAAAAGCGAAAACCCAAAAAATAGCGAATAAGATTTATTTTACATTTGAATAATTCTTTTGACTTTGTCTATTAGGAATGATGTATAAATAAATAGACAAAAATTGGCGCAGGATTTTTTGTGAATAACAAGGCGAAAAACGTAGGCGATGCAGGGCATCGACGAGGCTTTTTAACGCAGTTAATTGCAAAAAAAACAAGTCAAGATTGGATA
Source organism: Saprospiraceae bacterium (assembly GCA_020631375.1). GTDB lineage: Bacteria > Bacteroidota > Bacteroidia > Chitinophagales > Saprospiraceae > JAHDCE01. The sequence goes on from JAHDHJ010000144.1 coordinate 4,624, forward strand.
TTTATTTGTACGCCATTCCTTAAATTAGACAAAGTCATTTTTTTTGTTCTAAAATCAAGCCTTTAATTTCTTCAATTTGTTCTTGTAATTTATCTATTTTATTTTCTAATTCATCATTGTTGTCCATAGTCATTTCATCTACAAAAATGGCATTCACCAAACTCATTCCCAATATTCCTCCTATCAAAACGACCATCACAAAATAAATACGCATTCCCCAAAGGGCAAATGGATTGGACATTTTATCATCTAGCGAATTGGGCATTTCATACCATCCCTCAATCGTGAACATTTGGAAAATAGAATAAGTGGATTTCAATGGATTTCCAAATTTTTCGGGAGCGATTTCTCCAAACAAATGACAGGTAAATAATGCAAACATAAAATTCAAAAACATGAGTGCAAAAAATACGAATACAGATGCTTTCATCGCTCTTCCCGCACCTTTAAGCAAATGTGCCATATTGGGAATAAAACGAAGAAAACGGAACATTCTCAAAAGCCTGAACATTCTGAATACAAGAAGCAAGGAGGTCTGGGGAATAAAGCTGAACATTTCCGGTGCCAGATTCAATAATATGGATGGGAGACTCACCATGACCAAAAAGAAATCAAAAACATTCCAACTATCTTCAAAATATTTTTTAATTCCCATCACTTTCCATTTGACTAGCATTTCAAATAGAAAAAACCAAATGAAAAAATGGTCGATATAATGTAAGAAATCAGTATCCCGATATGTAGGGAATGCCATCCAGGTTATAATGACGGCATTTAGGACAATTGCTGATAATATTATTTTATCTGAAAGGAAAATCTTCTTTAAAAAATCCATTGTGTATATAAAACAAATTTAAATTATTGATTAAAATACATTTAGAATATGCTAGGAGATTGTTGTTTTCGTCTCTAAGAACAACCTCCTAACATACTCTTAGAAAAGACTATTTACCTTTTCGCAATGTCAAACCAAAATTCGCTAATTTATTATGATAATAATAAAGCAAATAAAAATCTTGGCTATAAATAATATTTTCTTTATTCATTCCTAAAGGGTTTTTAGAATGGTACAAACCTAGGTTTTCGATTCCATCCTTAATTAGGTCTTTAGTATCCCATCTGATTTCTTCGGACAATTTTATTTTATTATTTTCTTCCAGCTTGAATAGTTGATTTTTTATTCCGTCAACAACAATAATGAAATCATCTAAATGGACAGAAAAATCTTCTGGTGGCAGCCTCAGCAATCCATATAGATCCGGTGTAGGGTTTTCATCCCTAAGCATCAAGTATGCTGAAAATGCAACAAGGTGGCTGCTTAGAACAATATTGTCCTTATGATAACTTTCTACAATTTTGGCAGCCATCCGACGGGTATATTCCTGTTCTCTCTGTAAGTCCGTAGTCACTTCACCTTCCCAAGAAAAATATCCCTTTATATCAATGACATTTCCATATTGATCCAAGCTATTCCCTTCTGGATCCACAGCGTTCCCTACGACATCCATTGGCTGACCGATGGAAAAAGTAATTTCCGAACTCCTTGAAAAATATTGCCAAGCGAATTTGATGATTTTGGTAATACTTCTGGATTCATCCAATTTGCTCGGAATGAATAATTCCTCTCCTGTTTGTTTCAAATGCTGATTGATTAAACTTTTTGCCTCCAAAACAAAATGATAACCCATTACAATTGGCACGACATATACTTTCCTATCCGTTCCATTTTGAAGTAAGGAACGTTGGGCTTCAACGGCAGTACCCATTAAACCCAATTTAAGTTTTGTTTCTATTTTTCCCGAACGGGAGCGGGTTCCTCCAGGAAAGAAAAGACAATTCGTTCCTCTCCTCAATGCCAGGTTCGACATTCCTTTCAGAGTTTCCAAATAAATCTTATTCTTCTTTCTCCTATCCACTCGATAAGCTCCCAAACGACTCATATAATAACCGACAATCTTATTGTTGAATAAATTCAAACCCGCACCATAAGTGAAAGATGGAACGCCTATCACCGCATCCAGTGCATAGCCTACAATAATCGAATCCAAATTGCTGAAATGTGTCGGGACAATAACTACGGTTCCCTTTTTCATCAGATTCCTCAAATCGTCAACATGACCGTAAACTTTAATCCTTTCCTGCAATTCTCTTCTGTTGCCAAAAAGCCTCCCTTTTCCGAGACTCCATGCAGTGTTGAAAATAATCTTGAAAAATAGGGTCAGGAATTTTCTAGCGAATTTGAAAGTACTGACTTTGAAGCCACCTACTATTTCCTCGGAATATCGATCTACAATTTTACGAAGGATTTTTTCATTAGAAACCGACATGTCTTCCGGGCTGCTGCCCAAAGAATGTGTTGCCAGATTCTTTCGGACTTTCCTCCAAAAGGACATTTCGTCTTCCGGATCTACCTTCCAAGGTTCATCCTTAATCCTCAATGTCTCCAAATAAGCGGCACGGGCTATCTTGTGGGAAACATCCTCTGGTTTGTCCGTCATGATTCGCTTTATTGTGAATTCACTGACTTCCCTAACAAACTCTTTCCTTTTTTTATAGAGTTTGTTTACCGGCCAATCCTTGATTTCGGGTATGACATGTGGCTTGACTCCTGAACGTTCCATGCTCATATTAGGACAGTTTTTCTTTGGCAGCCGCTATGGCTTTTTTAGTTGTGGCTAAGAATACTTCACCATCTATAACTATGGTTGGGCGTTTGATAAAGGTGTATTCTCCCAGTATTAATTCCCTGTATTCCTTTTCGGATATTTCCTTGTCTTTCAGTCCCATACTCCTGTACTTCATGGAGCGTCTATTGAACAATTCCTCATAACTGCCGACTGCCTTTTTCAACATATCCAATTCTTTGGCAGAAATATGTTTTTCTTTCACATTCTGCAATTCAAAACCATCAGCAGTTATATCCAATTCCTTTAATACTTTCTGACAAGTCTTGCAATGTGGCAAATAATATACTTTTCGCATTTCGTATCCGTTTTTGCAAAGATAGGAATCTCCTCCTAAAGCAAAATATTTTCATTCTCAAATTGACGAATATCATAATATTAGCTTTATCTTGTGCTTAGCAATTTCCTTTCAGGTAAGATCATTAAGCAAGTCTGGTAGTAATAATTAGATATTTTAAGGCTATATCTAACATATTTAGAATCTAAATATCTCTTAATCTAAGTAATATGGAAAGGAAATATGTTTACCTCATGAGAGGCACTAAATGGATGTATAAAATTGGCATCAGCAATGATCCCAAAAGAAGATTGAAAGAAGTTTCCCACAAGCCAAAACTGGTCGTCACCTATAGGTATTATTGTGCCGAAGCTGTAGAATCCACCCTGCATCGGTTTTTCAATAAAAGCCAAAGAATCCGAAAAGGAAGTGGTAAAACCGAATGGTTCAGACTGGATCCTCTTGAATTATTAACAGTACATATTATACTTTTGTTCTTTAAAATCGTTCATGATTTATCAATATTGACATTGATCATGGCGATAGTAGTAGGAATAATTTGGTTTTTCAATCAATGGGCAGCAACCTGACTGAAATGAATCGACTTATCTTGTTTTTTTAAAAAACAATAGATACATATACCTAACTAAAAGTATTGTAAAAACTATAATGACAATTATCAAATTACTTTTGACGAATTCGGGAAAATATGCCCCCACTATCATACCGAACAAAGCACCATATAATTTAAGGAAGCCATAATCCCAATCCGTAAAATTATCTTTCATTCTCTTTAGTATCATTTGATATAATCCCATCATCATATTCTATTTTAATGAATTAATTTTACGATATTACAAATATAATTGTTCGAAGGATTTACTCGGGGTGACAATAATCATTTACACAAATGATTATTAACGATGGAACTAAAAAGGTTCTTTTATAGTTATGTTTTTGTATCTAAAGACAAACTCTTTAATTATGAGAACTTTATTCATCACTTCAGTTATGGTGTTCAACACACCACTTCTATGCTTCACTAGCCACAGGGGCTAGACTGGCATTCCTGTGCCTCTGTATAATCCGGAGCCATTTTCACTATTTATATTGTCTGATGCTTTATGATCCATGAAGGGATAAAGCTAATGCCAGACAGATGCGAAAAATTATTTAATTTCATGTTATGAAAACTAGAGTTTTGCATCGTTTACGCAATATTGGTATTGCGGCTCATATTGACGCAGGGAAAACTACCTTGACGGAACGGATTCTTTATTACACGGGTAAAATCCATAGAATCGGGGAAACCCATGATGGCGGTTCCCAAATGGATACCAATGATATGGAAAAAGCAAAAGGTATCACCATAAGCGCTGCTGCGACCCAAGTCCAATGGAATTGGAAAGAGCAACAGTTCACTTATAATATCATAGATACTCCGGGACACGTTGATTTTACTATTGAGGTAGAACGAGCATTGCGTGTTTTGGATGGTATGATTGCCTTATTCGATGCTGTATCCGGAGTTGAGCCACAATCCGAAACCGTTTGGCGACAAGCAAATCGGTACCATGTTCCAAGGATTGCATTTGTCAATAAAATGGATCGCATGGGGGCGGATTTCGAAATGGTGGTAAACGATATCAATAGTAAATTGAAATCCAAAGCTATTGCCATACAATTGCCTATAGGAGCAGAAGATGGTTTTATTGGAGTTGTTGATTTGGTGAAAATGAAAGCTATTATCTGGAGTGAGGATAATTCTTTCAATGAAAAACCTATTCCCCGCAACCTGATTGAAGCATCGCTTAATGCTCGGATGAAAATGGTTGAAGCTTTGGCAGAATTGGACGAAAGGATTTTTGAAAAATTTCTGGACAATCCGAATTCCATAACTGAAGAAGAAATCACCCATGCGATTAGAGAAGCGACTTTGGCATTGGAAATTGTACCTGTGCTTTGTGGAACCGCTTATAAGAACAAAGGCGTTCAACCATTAATGGATGCTGTAGCTGCTTATCTTCCCTCTCCTACCGACACTAAGGAAGTGAAAGGAAATCATCCGGAAACGGATGAAGAGATAATTTTAGAGGCAACAGCCGAGGCACCTTTTTCTGCATTGGCATTCAAAATTGCATTTGACAAACAGAATCGTAAACTGACCTTTATCCGGATTTATTCCGGCAAACTCATTGCCGGAGAATCGGTTATGAATATGAGGACAGGTCAGAAACAACGAATCGGTCACTTGTATTTGATGCATGCTGATAAGCAAGAGAGCATTAAGGAAGTTCAAGCCGGTGATATTGCTGCAGTAGTAGGGATTAAGGACATTCGAACGGGTGACACTTTATCTGCATTAGGCACTGAAATCGTTTTGGAAACCTTGTTTATTCCCAAACCTGTAATTGGTGTGGCTTTAGAGCCGAAGAAAAGCAGTGATTTGGATAAGCTGGGGATTGCCTTAGGCAAATTGGCGGAAGAAGATCCTACTTTCAAAGTGAAAGTGGATCAGGAAACCGGACAGACCATTATCCAAGGAATGGGGGAATTGCATTTGGAATACCTTATCAGCAGGATTCGGGATGATTTCAAAGTGGCTTGTACCATTGGAACTCCTATGGTCAGTTATCGTGAGGAACTCACTAAAACTGTCAGTCATAGGGAACGTTTGAAAAAGTTTTCTGGAGGTCCCGGACTCTTTGCTGAAATCGAAGTGGAAATCGGACCAGCGGATGCTGAATTCCTAGAAAGCGAAGCTTTTGAGAACGGCGAGGAACGTTTGCAGTTTGTCAATGAAATCGTTGGCGGAGCCATTCCAAAGGAATATATTTCCAGTGTGGAAAAAGGATTCCGTTCCATGATGGACAATGGTGTTCTGGCAGCTTACCAACTAGAGCATTTGAAGGTTGTTCTCATAGATGGGAAAACCCATCCTGTAGAATCGAAACCTTTGGCTTTCGAATTGGTGGCCAAAGATGCTTTCAAGGCTGTTGCTCCATTAGCAAATCCTAATTTATTGGAACCGATGATGGCGGTTGAAGTATTGACACCTGACGATTATCTGGGTGGTATTCTCGGAGATTTGAACAGAAGAAGAGCCTTGGTAAAAGGTCAGGAAACTTCTACCGGGCAAGTTGTCCTGAAAGCCGATGTTCCTTTATCGGAAATGTTCGGCTATATCGGGCAATTGAGGGCATTGAGTGCAGGACGGGCCAATTTCAGCATGGTGTTTTCTCATTATGCGGCTGTTCCTAAGAAAATTGCGGACGCAATTATCGAAAGGGAAAGTGTTCATTAGCTT